>DGOD01000225.1:0-1901 GCA_002389265.1 Gammaproteobacteria bacterium UBA4475 | reverse complement strand
CATTAACTTGAGCCATTAACTTGACCCATCAAGATCTCGACCCTAAGAGCCAAGTATTGCGCTGAAGGTCTGTTTTGAAGCCCTGTTTTGAAGCCCACTGACCAGGCCAGGTCAGTGGGTCGGTCAGGCCCAGATGTTTTTGCGCCGCTGATAGAATTCGTGACTAGCCTGCATATCATCCAAAAACTTCGGTAGCTCGGCCATTAACAGCGCCTGGGGTCCATCCACGAGTGCATGGGCAGGATCAGGGTGAAAATCCACTAACACCATATTGGCGCCAGCGACGAGGCCCTGAGCAGCGGCGTGGGCCACATCAAGAATCTGGTCAGAGGAGCGCTCTCGAGTTCCCACGGAGTGTGAGGGGTCGACGCATACCGGCATGCGTGTCAGGCGCTTAACGGCCGGTACCTGGCCAAAGTCCACCATGTTGCGATGTGGACTGCTGGCTGAACTTTTCATGCCCCGTAAACAAAAAATCACATTCGAAGTTCCTTCGCTCGCCAAGTACTCGGCGGCATTCAGAGATTCGTTCAGACTCACACCATAGCCCCGTTTGAATAGCACAGGAAAGACCCGCTGACGGCCAACGGCCTTCAGTAATTCAAAATTCTGAGTGTTACGAGTGCCAATTTGCAGCATCACTCCAGTAGGGTTGCCCGTCGCATGCAAGGCTTCGTTGATCTCTTCGATGTGTTTTTCGTGAGTCACTTCCATCGCGATGACCTTAATGCCGTACTTGCCCGCCAGTTCGAATACCCAAGGCAAGCAGTCCCGGCCGTGGCCTTGAAAAGAGTAGGGGTTGGTCCGCGGCTTGTATGCACCCATGCGGGTGCAGACCTGGCCGTGAGCCTGGAGTGCTTTGAGCATGGTTTCAACATTCTTCGGGTTATCCACTGCGCATAGACCCGCGACAATATGGCAATTATCCTGGCTGAATTCCACGCCGTTATAATGAAAACCGCTGACTCGAAATTGGTCTGAATGGCGTCCTAGGATTCGATATTCTTCGGCTATTCGAATGACGCGCTCGACAGCTTCAAAGCTTTCAATCATAGCCTGGTCGAGCTTGTGAGTGTCTCCTAGCAAGTAAATTTCAGTCAGGGTTTTTTCCGTGCCCCGGACCTGATGCTGCTGCAGTGTCACATCAGACAACGTTCGTAGATAGTCCATGACTTTCTGGTAGGCTGGACTTTGTTCGTCAGCATTGGGCTGCAGTATGACAATCATCAGCTTTACTCCAGGTTGGCTAATTCGTAAGAGGAGGTAGTAGTTTGAGTGGTCTTGTTGCGAATGCCAAGCAGTCTGTAACGAAACGTTTGAGTCACTTCCGCTCTAACACTGCCGAGCGGCGCCTGCTCATTCCATGTATTGGAAAAAGATCTGCTGTTAGTTGCTATTTCGAGGGAGTGGTATGTGCTTCAATACACCTTCGTTCTGTAGACAGTTAGAAATTATGAGTTCAAGTTGGCGTTCTTTGATCGCCCTGCGTTATACACGTTCAAGTGCCTCAGATCAGCTGGTGTCATTCATGTCCTTGGTGTCCATTGCGGGCCTGGTGTTGGGAGTCGCTGTGCTGGTTCTGGTGCTGTCCATTATGAACGGTTTTGAGCAGGAGCTTCGATTACGTGTACTGGCGGTATTACCCCATGGCGTCATTTTCGCTGAAGAGGGCTTCGACGACTGGCATGAGACGGCCGCGATATTCGCTGCTGACCCCGAAGTGACGGGTGTTGCGCCCTATGTCGAAGGCGCGGGTCTGGTGGTTGCCAATGGTGCCGTCGAGGGCATTACCTTTGTTGGCATCGACCCGACTGCCGAAGGGCAAGTTTCAATCATCAGTGATTTTTTACTTAGCGGTGACCTAGCCTCGCTATCACCCGGATCGTTCAATGTTGCCATTG
>DGOD01000355.1:5967-12723 GCA_002389265.1 Gammaproteobacteria bacterium UBA4475 | reverse complement strand
CTTTATAGGCTGCCTGGACGGCGCCAGTCGCAACGCCTCGATGAATTGGCGCGTTATATTGTGACAATACCGCTTCTAACGCATTAACGCAGAACAGCACATTTTTTGGGTTGCTGGCAAATCCCATTAAACCGATTCGCCAGACGCGGCCGGCCAGACTACCCAGGCCAGCGCCAATTTCCAGATTGTACTGTTGCAGCAATTGCTTGCGCACACTGGCCTCATCAACACCTTCAGGTACGCTGACCAGGTTCAACTGCGGCAACCGCTCGGCTTCTGGAACAACGAATGTCAGTCCCATGGCTTCTAGCCCAGCTTTCAGCGCATTATGATTCCGTGCATGGCGACTCCAACTCGACGCCAAACCTTCTTCGTGCAACACCACTAATGCCTCATGCAACCCATAGAGCGCATTGACCGGCGCCGTATGATGGTAACTACGTGTTTGCCCTTCACCCCAATAACCCATGACCAGATTCAAGTCCAAAAACCAGGAACTCACCGGTGCCTTTCGAGATTTAACGGTATCCACAGCGCGTTGACTCAGACTGATGGGGGATAAGCCAGGCGCACAAGACAGACATTTTTGTGTGCCGCTGTAGGCCGCATCCGCGCCCCAAGCATCCAATGCAACTTCAGTACCCGCTAAAGAAGTCACGCAATCAACGATGGTCAGGCAGTCATGGGCCTTGGCAAGCGCGCACAATGTCTGCGCATCGGACTGCACGCCGGTCGATGTCTCGGCATGCACAAATGCAACAATTTTTGCGTCTGGGTGCTGGCGTAGCGCCGCCTCCAACTGCTCAGGATCAATGGCCCGGCCCCAAACTTGCTCGACGATGACCGCTTCGCCACCAAGTCGCCGCACATTTTCGGACATTCGCCCACCAAAGACCCCGTTTTGACAGACGATGACCTTGTCACCTGGCTCCATTAAATTAACGAAACAGGTTTCCATACCGGCTGAGCCTGGCGCCGAAACGGGTAGCGTCAGTTCATTTTTAGTCTGGAACGCATACTGCAACATACCCTTGATTTCATCCATCATTCGAATGAACTCAGGATCAAGGTGGCCGATGGTCGGCCGCGCCATCGCCGTTAATATTCGCGGATTGACATCAGAGGGCCCGGGGCCCATTAGTGTTCTCAACGTGGGTACAAACGATTGATACATCGGCGCTACTCCTGACGCAAAAAGACCGGGAATGCCCGGTCTTTTTACTTTATTTGACGCTTATTCATTAATTAGACTTCGAGCTACTCGTCGTCATCTATCTCTTCGACATTGTCGAAGTCGGGTATCGGACGATCGACCATTTCCACAAACGCCATAGGTGCTTTGTCACCGGTACGGAATCCACACTTCAAAATTCGAGTGTAGCCGCCTGGGCGCTCTGCATACCTTGGGCCAATTTCTGTGAATAGCTTACCCACCATTGCCTTACTGCCAGTCCGAGCGAAAATCAATCGACGATTCGCGACTGAATCAACTTTCGCAATGGTAATCATCGGTTCAGTAACCCGACGCAGTTCTTTCGCCTTTGGCACTGTGGTTCTGATGACTTCATGCTCGAACAACGAGCAAGCCATATTTTTAAACATCGCTTTACGGTGCGATGTATTTCGATTTAATTGTCTACCGCTCTTTCTATGGCGCATGACCTAAGTTCCTGAATTACTATCTATAACAATCTGAATAATTTGTACCAGCGAGTATCACGTTCAGTCGCCCGGTACACACCAATGCTGCTTAACCCAATAACCGGTCATCACCACGTAAGCTGGACGGTGGCCAGTTTTCTAAACGCATACCCAAAGATAGGCCCCTGGATGCGAGGACGTCCTTGATCTCTGTCAGAGACTTCTTACCTAGGTTCGGGGTTTTTAACAGCTCAACCTCTGTACGTCGGATCAAATCACCGATGTAGTAGATATTCTCTGCCTTTAAACAATTCGCAGAGCGAACTGTTAATTCTAAGTCATCAACCGGACGTAATAAAATCGGATCAATTTCGTCTTCATGCTCGATAACTTCTGGCTCGCTCTCACTCTCCAGATCAACAAATACAGTAACCTGCTGCTGAAGAATGGTGGCAGCCCGACGAATAGCTTCCTCTGGATCAATCGTGCCATTGGTTTCGAGATCGATAATCAGTTTATCAAGGTCTGTACGTTGCTCAACCCGGGCACTATCGACTTTGTAGGCCACACGACGAATTGGACTGTAAGAAGCATCGAGCAACAGGCTGCCGATGACGCGTTCACGCTCTTCATCTAGCATTCTGACGTCAGCAGGTTCATAGCCGCGACCGCGACCGACCTTAACGATCATTTTCAAGTGGCCAGTGTCGTTCAGCGTCGCAATCACGTGATCTGGATTGGTTATCTCCACGTCATGGTCAAGTATAAAATCACCGGCAGTAACTGCGCCAGGACCTTTTTTGTCGAGATGCAATTCAACCTCGTCACTTGAATTCAATCGGATTGCGACACCTTTCAGGTTCAACAAAATCTCGATGACGTCTTCTTGGACGCCTTCCAGTGTACTGTACTCGTGCAAAACACCATCGATTTCAGCTTCGACGATCGCGCAACCAGGCATGGAAGACAATAGGATTCGACGCAGGGCGTTGCCAAGAGTGTGACCAAAGCCACGCTCTAACGGCTCCAAGATCACAGTCGCGCGCGTCTCGCTGAGCTGCTCTACCTGAATATGTTTTGGCGTTAAAAACTCTAATGACGAATGGGCCATACTTATACCTTTTAAAGAACTTTGCTTAATTGGACTCGTTAAATTTGCTTAATGAGCATCACTGTCCAGGACCGGGCTAAATCGCCCGATTACTTCGAGTACAGTTCCACAATAAGACTTTCATTGATTTCTGCAGGTAGCTCTTCACGCTCAGGGAAGCTTCTAAAGACGCCTTCCATTTTATCACTATTAACTTGAATCCATTCGCATGCTGATCGATTCGAGTTCAGCGCCAAAGCACCCTGAATACGCAATTGATTGCGGGACCTTTCACGAACAGTCACAGTGTCACCGACCTCAACTTGGTATGAGGGAATGTTGATCACGTTGCCATTCACTAAAATCGACTTGTGCGAAACAAGTTGACGACTTTCTGCGCGGGTTGAACCGAAGCCCATACGATAAACTACGTTATCCAGACGACGTTCGAGGATCACCAACAAATTTTCGCCGGTAGCGCCTTTCTGACGGTCAGCTCGCTTGTAGTAGTTTCGGAATTGCTTCTCGAGAACACCGTAGATACGACGTACTTTTTGCTTTTCACGTAACTGGACCGCGTAGTCCGAGAGGCGACCGCGACGTGCTCCATGCATGCCTGGTGTGCTTTCCATTTTGCACTTTGACTCAAGGGGACGCACGCCACTCTTGAGATAAAGGTCAGTCCCTTCTCGTCGCGCGAGCTTACACGTTGGTCCGATATATCTGGCCATTTTATTAGTTCCTCAATTACACCCGACGTTTCTTGGGTGGTCTGCAACCATTGTGGGGGATAGGGGTTACATCCGTAATGTTCGTGATCTTGTACCCCACAGAGTTCAGTGCCCGCACGGCGGCTTCACGACCGGGTCCTGGTCCCTTAACGTATACTTCAAGATTCTGCAAACCATAGTCTAACGCAGCAGTACCAGCACGTTCTGCGGCAACCTGAGCGGCGAAAGGCGTACTCTTTCGTGCACCTCTAAAACCTGAACCACCCGCTGTCGCCCAAGAAAGCGCTCCACCTTGGCGGTCAGTAATGGTGATAATGGTGTTATTGAAAGATGCATGGATATGAGCCAAACCATCAACAACCTGACGCTTACCTTTGCGCTTGGCTGGAGCTGGAGTCGTTTCTGTATCAGACATATCAGTCACTTCGCTTTAAATTTGGTTTTTTGTTAATTCGTTACTTGCGGATAGGTCGAGTTGGACCCTTACGCGTACGAGCATTCGTTTTAGTTCGCTGGCCATTTACGGGCAGGTTACGTCGATGACGAATCCCGCGGTAACAACCCAAATCAAGCAGGCGCTTGATGTTCAACTGAATACCACGCCGCAAGTCACCTTCGACAGACAGCTTGGTAATTTCAGCACGCAACTTATCGAGATCGTCTTCCGACAGATCCTGAACTTTCGCGGTCGGATTAACACCTGCCTCAGCACAAAGGTCACGGGCAGTCTTACGCCCTATACCAAAAATATAAGTGAGGGATATTACTGCATGCTTGTTATCGGGAATATTAATCCCAGCTAAACGAGCCATTCAAACGCTCCTATCAAATACCGTATGGCGTCGACTAACCTTGACGCTGCTTATGCCGTGGTTCTGAACAGATTATTCTGACAGCACCTTTACGTCGGATCACTCGGCAGTTCCGACACATCTTCTTTACTGAAGCTCTTACTTTCATCTATATGCTCCAATCGTCTTATTGACGTCCAAAATTCTGTAAGTTGGATTTCTTCATCAGCGATTCATATTGATGGGACATCAAGTGAGTTTGCACCTGAGCCCAGAAATCCATCACCACTACTACCACAATCAACAGAGCTGTTCCGCCGAGTTGGAAAGTCACATTCAACTGGACTACCAATATCTGCGGCAACAAACACACGCTGGTCATATACAAGGCACCAAACAACGTTAAACGCGTCAATATAGTGTCAATGTGCTTAGCCGTTTGCTCACCCGGCCTATATCCAGGGATAAACGCCCCTGACTTCTTCAGGTTGTCTGCGACTTCCTTCGGATTAAACATGATTGCTGTGTACCAAAAGCAGAAAAAGATAATGCCCGCTGAGAACAAAATCAGATTCAACGGCTGCCCCGGTGCTATCTGCAAACTAATATCTTGTAACCATTCCATGCCCGGTGACTGACCAAACCACTGGCCAATCGAAGCTGGGAACAGCAATAAACTACTGGCGAAGATCGCTGGAATCACACCGGCCATATTCACCTTCAGTGGTAAGTGGCTCGATTGCGCCTGGTACAACTTACGGCCCTGTTGGCGCCGCGCATAGTTAATCGTAATTCGTCTCTGACCTCGCTCGACAAACACGACAAACGCAACCACAAATACCGCTAATACCGCTATTCCTAGCAACCCGAGGATAGCTATCTCACCTTGTCTTGCCTGCTCGAAGGACTGGCCAATCGCACTGGGAAAGCCTGACACAATACCCGCAAATATAATGATCGAAATGCCATTACCAACACCCCGTTCAGTGACCTGTTCACCCAGCCACATCAAAAACATTGCACCTGTTACGAGCGTCGACACCGCTACAAAGTGAAACGCAAAATTCCCTGAGTATGACAAACCCTGGGAGGCCAACCCGCTACTCATAGCCAAACCTTGTACTGTCGCCAATACCAGCGTGCCGTAGCGCGTGTACTGCGAAATTTTGCGGCGCCCGGCATCGCCTTCTTTGCGTAACTGCTGTAGTGACGGTGTTGTTGCCACTAACAGCTGGGTGATAATAGATGCCGATATGTACGGCATGATACCCAACGCAAATATACTCATTCTTTCCAGCGCGCCACCCGAGAACATATTAAACAGGTCTAAGATGCCACCTTGGTTCTGATCGAACAGCGAACGCAGTCGCTCAGGGTCGATACCTGGTATCGGGATGTGACTGCCCACCCGATAGACAATAATCGCCAGCAGCACATACCAGAGACGCTGTTTTAGTTCAGTTAAGCCACCACCCGTAGCGGGCGCTGCTTTCTTTCTCTGGGCGACTGATGTTGCCATAGGGGGCCAGTTACTCTTCTATCTTGCCGCCAGCAGCTTCAATAGCTGCCCGCGCGCCTTTGGTTACGCCAATTCCCTTGAGAGTGACGGCCTTGTTTATCTCACCAGACAGCATGACTTTGGCGCGCATCATACTCTCTTTAATCAAATCTGCATCCTTTAACGCTTGCAAATCGATGACGTCGGCATTCACTTTGCATAATTCGGACAAGGTCACTTCCGCCATGACCTTAGCCATTCTTGAAGTGAAGCCGAATTTCGGTAAACGCGCCTGTAAAGGCTGCTGACCGCCCTCGAACCCTGGACGAATGCCGCCGCCTGATCGAGACTTCTGGCCTTTATGGCCACGACCGGCAGTCTTACCCGTACCACTACCGATACCGCGACCAACTCGCTTAGCTGCATGCTTACTGCCTGCAGCTGGCTTTAATGTATTTAAACGCATCTTCGAAGCTCCTAGTTGCCTTCGACGCTAACCATGTACGACACTTTATTGATCATGCCGCGATTCGCTGGTGTATCGATGACCTCAACGGTCTGGTGAATTTTTCTCAAACCAAGACCTTTCACGCAGGCCTTATGATTCTTCAGTCGACCGATCGTACTCTTGGTCAACGTCACCTTAATTGTATTTTCGTTAGCCATTGTCTACTTGCCCATCATTTCATCAACGGTCAAGCCACGCTTTTCAGCAATTGACTCGGGTGCCCGCATGGTTTGTAAACCTTTAAACGTTGCGCGAACAACATTCACAGGATTGGTCGAGCCGTAACACTTCGCCAGAACGTTATGTACACCGGCTACTTCCAATACCGCTCGCATAGTCTTACCGGCAATGACACCGGTACCGTCAGATGCTGGCTGCATAAAAATCTTTGATGCGCCGTGGCGTGCCGAAATCGGATACTGAATTGTTGTTCCTTTCAGATCAACATGGATCATGTTACGACGGGCAGCTTCCATAGCTTTCTGGATAGCCAATGG
>DGOD01000355.1:0-5810 GCA_002389265.1 Gammaproteobacteria bacterium UBA4475 | reverse complement strand
TTTGACTGGTCGTTGTAAGCCATTATCTATCCCCTAAAACTGCAAGCCGCCTTCACGGGCTGCGTCTGCTAATGCCTTAATTCGACCGTGGTACTTATAACCCGAACGGTCAAACGCGACTTTCTCAACACCCAGGGCTTTGGCTCGCTCAGCGATCAAGGTACCCACCTTAGTGGCACTGTCAACGTTCCCAGTGCTACCAATTCGCAGCGATGCTTCAAGGGTGGACGCTGCCGCCTGTACCTGATCACCTGCTGCTGAAATAATCTGTGCGTAAATGTGTCGGGGTGACCGATACACGCACAGCCTTGGAACACTGAGTTCCAGGATATGTTTTCTGGTTTTTCTTGCTCTTCTGAGTCGAGCGTCGTTTTTCTTACTCATACCTGCCTCAAGATTTGTGGGTTGGCAACCAACCTCGTCACTATTTCTTCTTCGCTTCCTTACGTTTCACAATCTCGTCCGAGTAACGAACTCCTTTACCCTTGTAGGGCTCGGGCGGTCTGTAAGCTCGAATTTCAGCGGAAACCTGACCAACTTTTTGCTTGTCCATGCCCCTGACCACAACCTGGGTCTGGGTTGGCGTATCAATCTCAATACCGTCTGGAATCTGATATTCAACCGGGTGCGAAAAGCCTAGGTTGAGATTCAGTACACGGCCCTGTGCTTGCGCACGATAACCAACGCCAATCAGTTGCAGTTCACGTGTAAAACCCGTTGAGACGCCTGTGACCATATTCGCCACTAAAGCTCTGAAGGTTCCAGCCAGTGCGCCAGACACTTTTGAGCGCTGCGTGGCAACAAACTTTAAAACACCTTCGTCCTGACTGATCGACACCAAGTGGTGCACGTCCAGTGCCATTGTTCCTTTACTGCCCTTCACACTCAATGACGTATCATTCAATGTAACCTCTACCCCTGCGGGTATGGAGACCGGATTGTTAGCTATACGTGACATATTCAATCAACCTTGTAGAACTTAAGGCCAGGCAACTTGCCTGATAATCTTAAATAACCGACTCTTCAACAGCGAGCCTTAATACCTTGCTTAGAATACAGAGCAGAGTAATTCACCACCCAAACCAGCGGCTCGCGCTGCACGATCGCTCATCATACCCTTGTTAGTCGACAGGATGATGATGCCCAATCCACCCTTCACAACGGGGATTTCGTCCTTGCCTTTATACTGGCGTAATCCAGGACGGCTGACTCGCTTAATCTCCTCGATAACAGGTCGACCTTCGAAATACTTCAAGGTGATCGTCAACTTAGGCTTGATCTCGCTATCAACGGTATATTCTTGAACGTAGCCTTCTTGCTTCAGTACCTCAGCAACAGCTACCTTCATTTTCGATGAATCCATCGAAACCGCTTTGATTTTTGCATTTTGTGCATTGCGAATACGGGTTAACATATCCGCCATTGGGTCTTGCATACTCATCAGAAATGCTCCTGCTTACCAGCTCGACTTAACTAGACCAGGCACGTCACCGCGCATAGCCGCTTCTCGTAACTTCATACGAGCTAGTCCAAATTTCCTATATACCGCATGTGGCCGACCAGTCAGGCTACAGCGACGCATCTGTCGAACCGGGCTCGCATCACGAGGCTGGGCTTGCAGTTTTTGCTGCGCATCCCATCGATCATCATCTGATGCTTCGGGATTAGCGATAATCGCCTTCAATGCCTGCCGTTTAGCAGCATATTTTTTGACCAATTGGGCGCGCTTCTTCTCGCGGTTAACCATTGATTGCTTAGCCATATCTGTTCTCTGCCCGCTCTTAACTTGCTTCCCGGAAGGGGAAATTGAAAGCACGTAACAGTGCCCTACCTTGCTCATCAGTTGTAGCCGATGTACCAATCGCGATATCCAGACCCCGAATTTTATCGATCTTGTCGTAGTCAATCTCAGGGAACACGATTTGTTCCGTCAATCCCATCGAGAAGTTGCCACGGCCATCAAAGGACTTCGGGCTTATACCGCGGAAGTCACGCTGCCGAGGAATCGCAATATTGATCAAGCGATCAAGGAATTCATACATCCTAGATTTGCGCAACGTCACCTTGCAGCCAATGGGGTAGCCGTCTCGGACCTTGAAGCCAGCAATAGATTTGCGCGCCAACGTGATAACCACTTTTTGACCAGCGATGGCTTCGAGGTTCGCAACAGCATTGTCCAGCTGTTTACGATCACCGATCGCCTCACCAACACCCATATTCAGAGTGATCTTAGTGATACGCGGTACTTCCATGACGTTGTCCAACCCAAGCTGCTCTTTAAGTTGGGCCTTTAACTCACTGTCATATAATGCTTTTAGATCTGCCATTTCTCTTAACCATTCGCCCCAGGAGGGTACTTGTCCGTTTAGTCTATTTCTTCGCCGGTAGATTTGAAGACTCGCACCTTCTTACCATCTTCCAGTGTCTTGAAACCAACTCTGTCCGCTTTACTGGTCTTGCCGTTATAAATCGCCACGTTCGACGCTTGGATCGGCGCTTCTTTCTCAATAATCCCACCAGGCTGGCCCATCTGCGGGTTACCTTTGGTATGCTTCTTGATCATGTTAACGCCGGTCACGTAGACGCGGCCATCACCCATAAGACGGGTGATAGTGCCACGCTTACCTTTATCCTTACCGGTGACAACAATAACGTCGTCGTCTCTCTTAATCTTTCTCATGCCCTTTAACCCTTTCAGCTATCGCCCGACTTGTGTTCGTACTGCTTATAGTACTTCCGGCGCCAACGAGATTATTTTCATAAACTTTTCATTTCGTAACTCGCGAGTTACTGGTCCAAATATACGCGTACCGATTGGCTGCTTCTGGGCATTAAGTAACACTGCCGCGTTGCCATCAAACTTAATCAAGGAACCGTCTGGACGTCTGACACCCTTACGGGTTCTCACGACGACTGCATCCAGAACCTGACCTTTGCGAACCCGACCACGAGGTATTGCTTCTTTGACGGTCACCTTAATGATGTCGCCAATGCCTGCATAACGCCGCTTTGAACCGCCGAGCACCTTAATACACATGACACGCCGCGCACCACTGTTGTCTGCGATATCCAAATATGTCTGTGTCTGGATCATGCCTTACTACTCCAAAAACAATCGTCGAACCTCGACAATTGACTAGTGTTAAATAACGGTTGCCTTACGATCGATCGATGTCAGTTTCCAGGCTTTAGTCTTGGCAATGGGACGAGTTTCTTGAATCGTCACCTTATCGCCTTCCTGACACTGATTCTCTGGATCATGGGCATGGATCTTATTCGATCGCTTAATGTATTTGCCGTACAACGGATGCTTAACCCGTCGCTCAACCAAGACTGTGATCGTTTTGTCCATTTTATTGCTAACAACAGTACCACTGGCTGTTCGCGCTACGTTTGACTCGCTCATTCACTCACCTTGCGCTTTTCTGTCTGCACCGTTTTTACACGTGCAATATCCTGGGCAACTGCTTTCAACAAATGGGTCTGCGTTAGCTGCCCAGTTGACTGCTGCATACGATATGAGAATTGGTCCTTCAACAAGGTTATCAGACTTTGCTGGAGCTCCTCGGTTGACTTATCTCGTAATTCTGATGCTTTCATTTCGATCTTCCGACTCGATTACATTACTGTACGTTTAACGAACGATGTTGCGAATGGCAACTTCGCTGCGGCTAACCGGAACGCGTCTCTGGCAACGTCCTCAGGCACGCCTTCCATTTCGTAGAGTACTTTGCCTGGCTTAATCTGGGCTATCCAGTACTCAACATTACCCTTACCTTTACCCTGACGTACTTCCAGAGGCTTCTTTGTAATAGGCTTGTCCGGGAACACGCGAATCCAGATCTGGCCACCACGACGTACCCGACGCGTCATCGCTCGACGACCTGCTTCGATCTGTCTTGCGGTTAAACGGCCTCGTGTCGTTGCTTTGAGTCCGAATTCACCAAAACTCACAGAGCTACCCCGATGGGCTAGACCGCGGTTACGACCCTTCTGCATTTTTCTAAATTTGGTTCGTTTGGGCTGTAACATTGTCTTTATCCAAAACTTTGTATGTTAGCTTTTTGTTCTTTCTCGTCACGCTGGCCGATCACTTCGCCTTTGAAGATCCAAACCTTGACGCCAAGAATTCCATAAGTCGTTAATGCCTCTGCAGTCGCATAGTCGATATCGGCTCGCAATGTATGTAATGGCACTCGACCTTCCAAGTAGCTCTCTGAGCGAGCAATCTCTGCACCACCCAGGCGACCTGCAACGCGTACTTTGATACCTTCAGCGCCGAGGCGCATCGCATTCTGCATAACTCGCTTCATCGCCCGTCGAAATTGGACTCGACGTTCAAGCTGCTGAGCGACGTTCAGCGCTACCAGATAAGCATCAGTTTCTGGCTTCTTAATTTCTTCAATATTGATGTGCACGGGCACTTTCATCAGCTTCGAAACTTCTTTGCGCAGCTTCTCAACATCTTCGCCCTTCTTGCCGATCACAATACCCGGTCGTGCAGTATGAATAGTGATTCTCGCAGTCTGTGCAGGACGTTCTATCTCCACACGGCTGACGGAGGCCTGCGCAAGACGCTTCTTAATATAATCGCGCACTGCTAAATCAATGTGCAGCTTCTCCGCGTAAGCGGGTCCCGATGCGTACCAGATCGATGTGTGTTCTTTAACGATCCCGAGCCGCATGCCCGTCGGATGTACTTTCTGACCCATTTTGGTCTCCTACTAGCCTTATCTACGCCGACTTTTCCGTCTGCTTATTTACTTGTCGGCAACCGCAAGTGTGATATGGCAGGTTCGCTTCATGATTCGATCAGCACGCCCTTTGGCACGTGGTCGAATCCGCTTCATCGTTACACCTTCATCTACAAAGATTCTGGCGACTGACAATTCATCAACATCAGCACCTTCATTGTGCTCTGCATTCGCTATCGCAGACTCGAGCAACTTTCGAACCAGGTGCGCGCCCTTCTTTGTACTGAAGTTCAATATGTTCAGCGCGGCGCCAACATGCTGGCCCCGAATCTGGTCAGCCACCAAGCGGGCTTTCTGTGCTGAAATTTTTGCGCCTTTTAATTTAGCGGCAACTTCCATTTTCTAATTCCTCTACGCAAGTCTCGAGTCGCGATCTGCAATCCGAGTGCTGATGTCTATCGTCGCGCTTTCTTGTCGGCTACATGACCACGAAACGTTCTGGTCAAAGCAAACTCGCCCAGTTTATGTCCTACCATATCTTCAGTGACAAACACTGGGATATGTTGACGGCCGTTATGCACCTGAAGCGTCAAACCAACAAATATTGGCGTGATCATGGAACGACGAGACCATGTCTTGATCGGGCGCTTATCATTGGTTTCAATGGTTTTTTGCACTTTATTCATTAAGTGCAAATCTACAAATGGACCTTTTTTTAAACTACGCGGCACGGTCTATCTCCTAGCGAGTTGAACGTCGTCGACGAACAATCATATTATCAGTGCGCTTATTCTTACGCGTCTTATAACCCTTAGTTGGCATACCCCACGGCGACACTGGATGACGACCACCGGAGGTCTTACCTTCACCACCACCATGCGGGTGATCTACCGGGTTCATCACGACACCTCGGACCGTTGGACGTACACCCAACCAACGTCTTGCACCTGCTTTACCTAACGATCGCAGGTTGTGCTCTTTGTTGCCGACTTCGCCGAGGGTTGCACGACAATCTGCAAGAATCTTACGCATTTCACCTGATCGCATTCTCAGCGTGACGTACCCGCCTTCTTTAGCAATCAACTGACAGGAAGTCCCTGCGCTGCGCACCAACTG
>DGOD01000289.1 GCA_002389265.1 Gammaproteobacteria bacterium UBA4475 | reverse complement strand
CCCCATTTATACTTCTTATACTTGATGCCAATGAAATTGGCGGTGATTACTGTCTGCTGCTAACCAGTCTCCCTGATTTCCCTGTTAACCAGGTAATGTACAGGGATTTCTCGACTAGAGTCACGCCCACTTCTTACCCGACACGCTAGCTAGCTCTGTGGGCACGTTTCTGGCTAAACGAAGAACAGGGATATTGCAGAGAACCTCTGAGAGACTAAGAATTCGCCAGGAACACGTTCGCCTTCCGCAGTGAGATCAATAGTCTTCTACTGTCAACCAGACCGCCTTTCAGTTGTTCATAAACACCAGTGCCTTACTCATTCAGTACTATCCCTATGGCGAAGAGGTCTATGCCCCGCATCGTCAACGATCGTGTCGTAGTAACTACCGCCAGCAGGGATCATGGGATAGACATTTTCAGTACGTTCAACAATAACATCCAATAGATAAGGTTCATTCGGGTCTGACAACCACTCTTCGACTGCAAGACGAAGAGACGCTCGATCCTCTACACGGTTGGATTTGATGCCATAACCCTCGGCTATCTTCAGAAAGTCTGGGTAGATCTCACCGCTTTCAATATTTGGGTTGGAGAGATTCGAGCCGGAACGATGACCGTCATAGATCATGTCTTGCCATTGACGCACCATACCCAACCATTGGTTGTTGATGACGATGATCTTGACGCCGATGTTCATTCGGCGGCAGGTTGCAAGCTCGTGGATCGTCATATTCAGTGAGCCATCGCCGTCAATATCAATAACCAATCTATCGGGTTGTGCAACCTTGGCACCAATTGCGGCAGGCAAGCCATAACCCATCGTGCCAAAACCAGAACTTGAAAGAAAAGAACGGCTTCGCTGTGAACGATAATGTTGCATTGCCCACATTTGGTGCTGACCCACGCCTAGGCTGACTATGGCTTCTCCCTCGGTCACGTCACTGACAAGCGAGATAACCTCCTGCGGGGTGAGATTTGAGGTCTGGGGCATTGGATAGGGATATCGCTCTTTAAGCTTACCCAAGGCTGTCTGCCACACTTCACATTGTTTAGGTTCCACGACATCCAATATCTGATTCAATGCAAACCTTAGGTCCGAACAAATCGGCAAGGTAACGGTTTTGTTTTTGTTCAGTTCATCGCGGTCGATGTCGATGTGGATAATCTTTCCTTGTGAGATAAATTTATTGACACTCCCTGTAACACGATCATCAAAGCGAACACCAAGGGCAATTACGAGGTCCGCTTCATTGATCGCGGCATTGGCGTACATCGAACCATGCATCCCCAACGAATCAAGCGACAGCCGATGACCAGGTGGGAAAATGCCGTGTCCCATTAACGTAGTCGTTACCCCGGCATCGAGCCGCTCGGCCAGCTGAATCAGTCGATCTGACGTTTCTGAGATAACAATTCCTCCACCTGCATAGATCACTGGCCGGGTAGATTCATTGATCAGACGACTTGCTTCAACCAATTGTTGATCGGTCATTGCTTGGATGTTGGGTTCCTGTGGATCGATCGCTGCGGGTACTCGAGGTTCAACATAGTTCCCATCCAGATCCCGAGGATAGTGCTGCTGAATGTCCTTTGGTATATCTACAAGTACTGGCCCAGGCCTGTTTGAAGCCGACAGTTCAAACGCACCTTTGATGACTTCGGGAATATCTGCGACTCGGCGAACCTGGATCGAACGTTTGGTTATCGGTTCACAGATGGCAACTATGTCTACTTCCTGGAAAGCATTTCTGCCAAGAAGATGGAGTGGAACATTTCCTGTGATTGCAACAATCGCGGTGGAATCACTGTTCGCATCCGCGATCCCTGTAACCAGATTGGTGGCGCCCGGACCAGAGGTGGCAAGACAAACGCCAACCCGACCAGTCACTCGAGCATACCCTTGGGCTGCATGCACCGCCCCCTGCTCGTGCTCGGTTCTAATACAGCGAATATTAAACCTGGGTAGCACGTCGAAGATCTCCAAGTTCGCACCACCTGGATAACCAAAAATCGTGTCAACCTCTTCCGCATTTAGAGCCATCGCAAGCAGTTCCGCACCCCGTCGGGCGCCTTGTCGTTGCTCGGGTCTTATTTCCGAAAGTGCTCCACCGGTTACACTGGTGGAATCAGCATAAGTAATATTGTCTTTATGGATGTCACTGCCTCCGCACTAGAGCATGTTCGTTAGCGACAGATGCAGCGCTGGTGCCAACATCCTCCCAGATCATTGATTCGAGTCCCTGACTACCACCATCAACTACCGCATGAGTCAGGTGAGTGTCGAACATTGGTTTGTTTGGTCAATTCCAATGACATCACGTCTCAAACATGGACATTGCGAATGACCACCTGTTCGGCGATAACATGCGTTGACATAAATAGGAGTAAAATTACAGCAACTTTATTTATCACCACGATCACCTACAGAGCGTTCTTGTATACAACGCCGTTTTTCATTACGAATGGAATGCTACTGACGCTCGAGCTTTCTCGCGGCACTGTCTTGAACATTGAGGGGATGGCACCGAGGACCGCCAAATCTTCCAATGGATTGCCTTCAACTAGAATCAAATCTGCATATGCCCCGACTTCGATAACGCCAAGCTTCTTGGGGTATGGATTGTTCTTGCCTGTCAGAGCCATCAACCTGCCATTGTCGCGGGTCATAGCCTGCAAAGTTCTTAAATTGCCAAATGACTCACCCCATTGGGTGATCTGGTAGTCCCTGAGATTCCTGCTGGTTTTTCTGTTAGTTACCACAATGTCGGTGCCAAAACCCATGTTGATCTCGAAACGGTTGGCGAGTTTGGTCCAGTTGGTGCCATTGTCGTTTACACGTTTTGCTTTCAGGTGAGCCGGGTTTTTTGGATTGCCGTAAAAAGGATGATCCATAAGTTCCTCTGCGAACCCGCCGAGGGCAGGGACGAGCCAGGCATCTTTGGCGGCGACTAGTTTGAACGTGGCGGGTTTTGTCATCAGATTGCCATGCTCAATCGACAGAATACCGGCAGTCAGCGCACGGGTGACAGATTCATCGTCATACGCATGGGCTGCACCGTAAGAATCAAACTGACCGGTGGCGGTAACAATAGCGCCTAGCTCATCCATCGTCCCTTGCATGGAATGTAGCGGGTCGCGATCCGAGCTGACTCCGCCGCCAGCCATAATCTTGACAAAATCAGCGCCTCTGGCGAGATTGTTGCGAGTTGCTTTGAGCACTTCGTCATGACCATCTGCAAGAATAACGAGTCCCAGCTTCTCAAGACGAGAATCTTGCCTACTTGGCCAAATAGCTTCGGGATCCATTCTCCAATCTGTATGACCTGAAGTCTGGGAGATACAGGCACCGGAAATGTACATTCTCGGACCTTCAATAAACCCTGAGTCAATTAGCTTTCGCATTGCGACGCCAGTACCACAAAGATCTCTGACCGTCGTGAAACCAGATGGCAAATACTCGGCAACAGCTTCCCGTGATCGAATACCCAGCTCTTCCCAGGTCATTTCGTTGGCAATAGGGACGCCTCGACTACTGTCAAGAAACTGGTAGTTGATATGAACGTGAGCGTCGATGAGTCCAGGCATCAGCGTTCTGCCGCCACCATCTATCCTTAAAGTGATTTGCGGAGTGTCATCTTCACTAACACCGATGCCTGCAATCTCATCGCCCTTGATCAACACATTACTGACACCCGACAACTGATCAGTGGTTCCATCCCAGATCAGTACATTGGTGATTAGAATGATCTTATCTTCTGCCTGTGCCTGAATCGTGAACAGGCAGATAAGTGCAAAACCAATAATTATTCTATTCATTGTCATCACCTTCCAGACTCATGCTTTTTTCAAGTTCGGTAAATTCATTGCTTTTCTTCATCGCCTCAACCATCTGAGCACTATCCATCAATTCAGTAATCTCATAGGATTTGAGCAATCCAGTCGGCATCCGCATCAGATAAATCGCCTGTACGATTTCATTGTCATCGGGCAATGTCACAACAATGTAATTTCTGCCGTCCCCAAGTCCAAAATAGTAACTCAGCATCTCGCCACCCAGTGCATTAAAAGCTTTCACGACCACTTCACGGCGATCAACCGGATTCTCCATTAGTATTTTCCAGGCTGCGGCACTCGGTTCCCCGATAAAGAGAAACGTACGTCTTTGTTCTTCTGCGTAAACAGGAGAAACCAAAAATACCAATACAATCAGTGTCTTTATGACCTTCACCACTCCTCCTATATGACCTTGCCCGGATTCAGCAAACCATCCGGGTCAACAATAGACTTAATTCCGCGCATCATCCCCAGTTCGACGTCAGACCGATTGATGCTGAGCCATGCTTTCTTTCCGAGGCCGATTCCATGTTCAGCGGATACAGAGCCCCCATACTTCTGTAGGCTACCGTAGACGATTGAATCAACATTAGCGTGATGGTTTTCATTCTGGTAAGGACCGACGAAGATATGTAGATTTCCGTCGGCGATATGGCCAAAAACCACGCTGTTGGTTCCATTGAGTTCTGTCGTTAGTCGTTGCTCCAGTTCATCTGTGTAAGCCGTCATCTTCTGGATCGGTAGGCTTATGTCGTACAGATACGCAGGTAAAATCGGGTCGAACTCTTCACGAACCAGCCAAAGTTCCTCTCTTTCCCGCTCGGAATTGGCGACCACAGCATCAACAATCTGTCCTGCTTCAAAAGCAGTTTCGAGCAGATTTTGAAAACGGATTTTATCCGATTCCGGTTCGAAACCTTCAGACTCAATCATGACGTAATAGGGGTAATGGCGACCAAGCGGCGGTCGATGCTGACCTTCACCTGTTACGCCAACGTAGTAGTTGTTCCACATGACTTCGAACGCACTCAAGGTCCCGGCAAGCTTCGCTTTTACTTGTTGTAGCAGACCAACAACAGATTCAAAAGAGTCTGCCGCAATCATTGCAGACTGTCTGCTGACGGGTAGCGGAAACAGGCGAAGAAGCACTTTAGTGACAACGCCAAGAGTGCCTTCACTGCCAATAAAGAGTTGTTTGAGGTCATATCCAGTGTTGTTCTTTAACATTGGATACATGGAGGAGACGACCGTACCGTCCATTAACACTACCTCAAGGCCTAACACAAGATTTCGCATCATGCCGTATCGTAGAACGTTGATACCACCAGCATTAGTCGCGACGTTGCCGCCAATGGTACAACTGCCCCTTGCACCGAGGTCCAAAGGGAACAACAATCCCCGATCGGTAAGCTCGTTCTGCAAGCTCTGCAATACGACACCTGACTCAACCTGAGCGACGCCGTCTACTTCGTTGACCTCGAGAATCTTGTCAAGGCGCGTAAGGGAGATGACTACATCTTCAACACTTGAGTTTGCCCCTTGTACAACCCCAGTTAGACCACCCTGCACGACGACAGTCTGCTTTCTTCGGTTGCAAAGTGCCAAAATGGCGCTCACTTGTTCTGTGGTTGCCGGTTTGACCACCGCAATCGCCCGTGTTGGGGACGAATCCCAATATGAAGTCGGGCGTTCAAGAAGCGCATCACCGGTGATGACATTTTTCGCGCTTGCGATTGCAATCAGGTCTGCGATCAGCGTCGACAAGAGTTCCCCCAGTTCCGTAGGGATTACCTGCGTAGGTCGGTCCCAGAAAGAACAAAATGCCGTACTTTCACGAGAACATCCACAGCTGCAAGGGCGAGATACCGCTGAAGACTGCCTCTTTATCGATTATGACCACTCCAGGTTGGGAACTTCTTTTTTCTTCTATTGTGTCCCTATTGACAGCGTCGGCGTGCGAAATGACATGTTTTCACCTGCACACCGATGCAATAATGTAAGGAAATCGTCCTGGGCTAACAGTTTTGTTTAAGATCAGCTTTTTTATTCGAAAGAAAGATAACGTTGCTCAAAATGACTTCCGTGACTATTGGCTCGGAGAGCATGCAGCGTTATGCAAAACCTACCTGCCGAAGATCGGTGTTCGACAATATCTGAAATGTGAAGTGCTGCCGGACCATCCCATGACTATCGCCGGGATGCATAACTATCAGACCGGGTCTGTTGCTTTCGATTTTGTTGATCATTGGATTTTTAACGACATTCAGGATCTCAGGCTGGGTGCCGCGGATCCTGAAGTGCAACAATTGATGCAGGCGGCCTATAGTAGCGAGGACAACTGGATTGACGTCTCGCGCTCTAACGTGCACATGTCGACAGATTTGATGCAGTTTTTTCCAGCTGACGGCAATGAAATCAGAGCCACGGAAGACAGCAGCTTTCTCAAGATCTATTACCATGTCCGCATCTTCCCGCATCTGACACGCCAACAGGCGCAACTGCACTGGAACGCTTGCCATGGGGCTGAGTCACGCCAGCACATACGCTATTCACAGCAGCGAAAATATATTCAGGCGCACACAATCGATTCAACCTTTATTGATGAACTTGCAGTCAAGAGAGGTTACGAAATTGACCCGACAATCATCGGCCATGCTGAGGGCTGGGTTGAGCTGAATCAGGCACCCAAGAAATTTGCGGAAGAAGAATCTGCAGAAGTCATGAGCATGACAATGGACGATATAGATCTCTTTTCCGACAAGGAACGTGGCAGTGTCTTTTTTGCGACGGAACACTACGTTCTGGACGATCAGGTGATTACGAGACCAGCCAAAGGCGACAAACCAATGCCGGAGTTTTTCTCTGCGGTTTATTAGATCGCCGGGCCGGGTCGCATTTTTGAACCATCCGAGAATCTTGCGAATCGAAAACGGCTGAGGTCGTAGCCTGAATCTTGACCGTCAATCAGGTCTGCCATAACTTTGCCCGCACCAGGTCCAATGCCAAAACCATGGCCACTGAAGCCTGTTGCCAGGAACAATCCTGGGCAGCTGTCCACGGAATCCATTACTGGCACGACATCTGGGGTCGCGTCGATCGCTCCAGCCCACGTTTCTGTTAATTCAACATCGGCTAATTGCGGAACGTTTTTTGCGAGCCGACGCCTGAACCCATTCAACGCGAGTCCAGATGACGGTGGATTGTTAACCCTGAGTTCCTCAAACGGGGATACATCATCGGCACCCCAGTGCCTCCTGAAGAATGCTTGCTGAGTTGGATCGCGACCAGGTAACGGGATCAATTCGCTGGCACTGCCCATTGATGGGACAAATTTGAACAGGTAACGGAAACTATTAGCACCGATGTAGTGCTGACAGAACCCTGTCGCAATGGTGTAACCACCATCTTGCCGGCGACGAATACAGATGTCGTCGAAAACACCAGCACCTTCGAAAAAGTTGTCCACTGGTGCGGTCCGCGCGACTGTGCCCTTTACCGCTAGCTGTGGTAAATCAATGCCAAGGTTAGACAAGAAAAGTGTGGACCAGGCACCAGCTGAACAAAGCACCCTGCTGGTTTTGATTTCCCCATGCTCAGTCACGACTGAGCTGACTTTACCCGCTTTCGTTTCTATGATCCGAACTGCGCAGGATTCTCGGATGACACCACCGGTCGATTGTAGTGCCTTTGCAATCGTAGGAACTGCCGTAAAAGGTTCAGCGCGGCCATCGCTGGCGGTATACATCCCGCCGAGCCAATTGCCGGATGGTGTACCGGCCATGTCATTGGCTTCCCGCCTGGAGAGTAATCTCGTGTCAAGATTGTATTTTTTGGCCACATTTTCAATCCACCATTCGAATTCTGCGATCTCTTTTTCGGACTTCGCAAACGCTGAAACGCCCGCCCGCTTGAAACCAATTCCTTCTCCTAACTGGCTGCCAAACTGTTCCCAGATATTGGTGGCATCCATGGCAATGGGTACCTCATCCGCATCTCTGCCGGTTGAACGGACCCAGCCCCAGTTGCGAGAGGATTGTTCCCCAGCTACGCGTCCTTTTTCACACACAACAACACTGTGGCCACGCTTGACCAGATTTAGTGCAGTACAGATGCCGATAACACCCCCACCAATAATGACAACGTCTGCAGATTCAGGCAAAGGATCCTGAAAGCTCAATGGTGAATTCTCATGAAACTGGAACACTATTGATTTTCTCCTGTTAACCATTCAATCCTATTTTAAACTTCAACAAACTTCCTTGTATTCCGAGTGTCGGTTTGGTCTTTTGCGGTATTTCCGCATACGCTAAAAGCAAGGATTCTAACCTAAAAAGACAAGTCAGCCTTGTCATACATATGAGAACATCAAAAAACAGTCTATTCGAGTCATAGCAATGGCAGTCATGATCGATTTCAGCGGAAAAGTCGCCCTGGTAACTGGCGCTTCTCAAGGCATTGGGTTTGCGGCTGCCAAAGCCTTTTCAGATGCAGGTGCCAGCGTTGTGCTTGTCGATCTTCAACCGGAAGTTGCTGATTCTGCCGCAAGTATCAGAGACTCAGGTGGCGACGCGCAACATATTGTCTGTGACGTCAGTAGGAGTCAGAAGTGCAGATGCATGATTGAAGAAACGCTAGCCACGTTCGGACGCTTGGACTTTGCTTTCAATAATGCAGGCATTGGCAGTTACTTTCGGCCGATATCAAATATAGAAGACGAAGACTGGCAACGTGTGATAAACGTCAATCTCTCCGGGGTCTTTTATTGCGTCAAATATCAGCTTCCGGCGATGGTTCAGTCCGGTGGCGGGGTTATCGTGAACAATTCGTCCGTGCTGGGTATCCGCGCACTTCCAGATTCAAGCATCGAATACACAGCGGCTAAACACGGAGTTATCGGTCTGACCAGACAGGTCGCGGTTAACCACGGCGCTGAGGGAATTCGTTGCGTTGCTGTTTGCCCGGGTTTGATCGAAACAACCTTGATTGACCCGGATTCCGATGGCGGTGTTCAGGCAGGTGGGATTCCCCATGATCTTCGGCAATGGTTCCTTGAAAGAACGTCCCAAGCCAGAGTTGGTACGCCAGAGGATATTGCCGGAGCCGTCACTATGCTTTGTTCTGATCACTCAGCTTTTGTCAACGGGGGGCACCTGATCGTCGACGGCGGTCTGGTTCAGGGGTGACGAGCAACTGGCCAGACGTACTAAAGCTATCTGGTGCCTACATGGCGTTGCTGATTGGCTCTGGTTTCGCGACCGGTCAAGAGGCCATGCAGTTCTTTGTGGTATTCGGTTGGAAGGCCTATGCCATTATTGTTGTCACATTGCTTTTACTTATGTACACAGCCAGATCGCTGATACTGGCAGGCAGGCGCCATGCGATTGTGACCAACGAGGAAGCTTTTCGCCATTTCTGCGGACCGATACTCGGCGTGTTCCTGACATGGTATACCATGATCATGATTGTTGCAGTTACAGCCGTGATGCTCGCTGGTGCGGCTGCAACATTGGATCAGGCATACGAAGTGCCACATTATGCAGGCGCAGGATTGATGGCACTTTTGGTCATGGTGACATTGATGCTTGGATTACGCCGCATTCTGGAAGTGATGGCTATCATTGGACCAATGCTAATCGTCCTGACTATTGTCATAGCCAGTCTCTCCGTCGGCTCAAACTTCGACGGACTAGAACACGGTGCAAGCCAGGTGCATGAACTTGATGTGCTTAAAGCAACGCCCCACTGGGCACTTGCCGGTTTTATATACGTTGGAATGGTCTTGCCGGGTGTTGCCAGCCTGTTGCCTAAAGTCGGTAGTACGGTAAAGAATGATAATGTGATTACCGCCGTCGCGATTCTTGGACCGCTACTGATCATCGGAGCTATGGCCATTGTGATTACAGCACTTTTAGCGAGTATAGAAACCGTATATGCCACAGAGGTACCCATTCTCGCGCTGGCTGATGCGGTTATGCCGGTTTATGGTTCTATTTTTGCGGGTGTCATCTTTCTGGGCATTTACACAACCATTACACCTCTGCTTTGGACGATTTGTGCACGATTTTCTGAAGAAGGCACATCACGATACAGCGCTCTAGTCCTGGCGCTGGCAACAACGGCGTTCCTCGGCGCGACAATCTTGCCTTTTGGTCAATTGCTGAACATCATCTATCCAAGTATTGGCTATGTTGGGCTCCTGATACTGGCCAGCATCGTTGTTGCCGATTTACGTAAGATTGCACGCCTGTAAACCATCGCCTAAACTATTTTGGATATGGTTCGTCGGACACGCGCAAGATGACAAGTACACCCACCAGCTTCTATGCCAATCTAGTCGTCGTAACGGAGGCGCTGAAACGTCATTATCAGCTTGATACTGACAAAATGCTCGACGAAGTGGGCGTTGATCTTCAGGCAGCAGCCCGCGGCGACCAACGAGTACCATTTGAACTGGTGGATCGTTTCTGGGCTCTCGCCGTTGAGGCGACAGGCAACCCAACCATTGGTCTGGATGTGGTCGAGGACATGAATCCAGCGGTTTATCGATCGTTGGGGGTCGCTCTGCTCTGCAGTAGTACGCTCAGGGACTTCTTTAATCGTTTCGAGAGGTTCTTCGCAGTTATCTCGACATTGGAGACTACCCAATTTGAAGACAATCGCGAATATGCTAGTTTTTCAGATCACAGCCAGGTTGACTACAGCAAGGCTACAGTCGGATGCCACGCAGATGCCTTTGCCGCATTTGTGGTCAAATTTATCAGGCTGGTTTACAAACCGGACTACAGTCCACTAAAAATAGAGCTCGCCTGGACGCCCCCGGAAGAGTTTCACCAAAAGTACCATGACTGGTTTGATTGCAAGGTTGAGTTTGGTTTCGATGACTCTCGCGTTTTCATCGACAAACAAGATCTGGACGTAGAACTTTTTGGTTCAAACCCTGATATCGCGATGCAGAATGATCAGCTGGCACTGAGTGTGCTGGAGCGTATGCGCAAGCTCGATTTGCCAGAGCAGGTCTATTCCAAATTGATTGAATTCCTGCCTGCTGGTGATTGCAGCCGTGAGAAGGTTGCCAGATCACTGGCGATGAGCGAGAGCGCATTTCAAAAGAAACTGAAAGCAGCAGGAACCAGCTACCAGCAGTTGTTGGACGAAACTCGTACTGAGCTCGCGAAACTACATCTATCAGAGCCCGACATGTCCGTCGATGAGGTCGCCTACTTGTTGGGATTTTCTGATTGCAGTAACTTTACACGCGCTTTCAAAAGATGGCTTGGCGTATCGCCACGTGAATATCTGTCTTCGCACTGACACACAGCTCAATTGAACGTGCCTATTCGAATCGGTCCCTTAGACTGCACTTGGGGCGCAGTCTAAGGGGTGCACCATATCGAACTAGAAGTTGTAGGTGCCTTGCAAGGTGACTGTTCTCGGCGCGTTGATAAATCCAACATGACCGACGATATCCTGGGTTACTCCAAGCACGGCTTCGTCATTCAGGTTCTTGCCAATCAACCTGACTGACCATTTGTCATCTGCTGAAACCAGGCCAATGCGCGCATCAAAACGCTCATAGGAATCCTGTTCAGCCGTCGGGTCCAGAACACCGTTGGTGAAGTATTCAGAACTGAAGGCCATTGTGATTCCACCTGCGAGATTTATCTTATCGCTTACCGGCAGGTAAAAGTCAGCGAATATTGAACCTGATAGTTCAGGGGCAAACGGTGAATCTTCACCAGACTTATCACATTGTCCTGGAATGGTTGGAGAATCAGACGCTTCACCTGGATAGCAGTTTGCACCGTCGTACTCTTCATACTCAGCATCCAGATAGCCAACAGCTGCTCCGACTGTCAGCCTTTCAGTTGCTGCAAGATTGACCTCAAGCTCAATGCCCTGTGATGTCAGCTCCGCTGCATTATCAATACCTGAAATAAAGTTCGCTGGATCGTTGGGATCTCGAACAAATGTATTCACCTGCAGGTCTTCAAACGTGGTGTGGAAGATTGCTGCGTTGACCTCACCGCGACCACCCCAGAATCGTGTCTTGAGTCCTATCTCAAAGGCCGTAGCAATCTCATCATCATATTCAAAGGCATTCGGCGCTACCGATGCCGAAGTGGCAAACCCACCGGATTTTGCACTGCGATTAGCTTTGGCATAGCCCACCATATCATCGTTGAAATCGTACTGAACGATGATTTCAGGCATCAGGTTATCTGAGCTACGCGTATCCTTTGGAAATTCAGCAGCAGTACACGGGAACGGCGCGGCGAAGGTAAAATTGCCCGTACCATCTGAAATATAGAAACCGCAATCACCGCCATTATCTGGTCGGACTCCAAGAGTGTCGGATGACTTTTCTTCATCACTGTAGCGAAGACCTGCAGTGACGCGCAGATGGTCGCTTACTTCATAAGTTCCGGAAAAGTAGACTGACAGTACATCTGTATCAATATTGTTTTCCTGTCCACGAATCAGTGAAAGGCCAGGCGCTCCTAAAAGAAACGGTCCAAAATTTGTATCGTAGTGTTGAAGATTGTCACTTTCTGAGACATACAACCCGGCAATGTATGAAAAAGCACCATCCGTTGACGAAGCCAATCTGAGCTCAAAACTAGTCTGCTCATATTCTTCAATATATAACTGTGCACCACCTTCAGGTGTAACCTGGGCGGTTGTCGCCATCGTCGTCTCTGAATCCGAATAGCCGAGGATAGCCGTGAGGACATGGTTTTCCATCGTGTACTCAGCATTCAGCACAAAGTTATCGCTCTCAACGAAAAATCCATGGTCATCAGTAAGCCCTCTGAGGGACACCACACTGCTGTTACGCACCCAATCCAAATCAGGACCACCACCAATAGCCTGGTTGGTAGCACCGTACCCTTCGGTGATGTCGCCAAGAGTATCAGCCTCTGCATTTTCAAATTTCGCAGTAACTCGCAGGTCATCCGTAACATCAAAGACGCCAGTCAAACGAACTGTTGTGTTCTCATTCCAGGTTTCATCTTCACCTGTAGCGATATTCTCGTACCAGCCATCGCCTGAGTCACTTTGCTCGACCGCCAGGCGAATACCAGCACGCTCACCCAAGGTACCGCCAGCAACAGCGGAGACTGTGTGACCCGAATACTCACTCTCGTAACCGGCAGTCACTTTCAGGAAATTCTCGTCGCCTGGTAGCGTTTTGGCTGAGAACACGTTGATTGTTCCTGCTGTCGCATTTAACCCGAACAACACCGCCTGTGGACCACGCATTACTTCAACACGCTCCATATCAAAAAATGATGCCCGGTACTGACGCGATCGAGGTTGATAAACATCATCGACAAACAGGGCTACTGACTGCTCAAATCCTCGATCAGTTCCGGAACCCATGCCTCGAATATTCACACTGCCAGCAGTGTAACCTTCGTTGATATGAACATTTGGGATGATCGTAGAGATATCGGCAAGATCCCTGATGCCGGTTTCTTCAATTCTGTCGCCCGTCACGGCTTCCATAGATAAAGGCGTATCCATTTCATTAACGGCACGCTTGGTCGCTGTAACTACTAGCTCTTCCAATACTGGTTGAGCTAAAGCCGACTGTGCAGCGATCGCCAGCAAGACTGCCAGCAGTTTTTTGGTGAATAGGCCCCTTGCCATCGTGATCTCCCCTAATGATGAGTTTTATTTCGATATTGAGAGACTAATCAATTGGTCAGCCCTGGAACCCATCAAAGCGAGTAAAAAACCAATCAAAATGGATAAACGGGAGATTCCTCTCGCAACGCTGCTTATCTGCTTAGGCGCCTGGTATACACGCTAGGGTTTATTCTTTGCTGTACCAGATGGGAGAAGACCAGGCACGTTCCTGCAGGGTGGGTGCAACATCATCAAGTAACTGCTCATCTGTACGAATAGCGTCCCATGTGCTCCAGCGACAGGTAGGGTTTTGCAGCACTCTCACGTAATAAAAAGAGCGCTGAGCGGGGTCAAACTCAGGGTCCTGCCAATCGGTGAATAACTCAGCGTCCCCTTTGTTTGCCGAAATACTGCAGTCACTCAAGTCAACATCTGCACCATTCGGGGGGCACCGGTGCGTAATCTTGTCGGGTTTAAGTCCATCGGAACAGGCAACGTCAAAGACCTTCTCCAGCGCCTGCCCATCTTCCATCCATCCCTTAATCACTTGCACGCGTTGCAAAGGGGCTTCTTCAGGGTCTTTTGCAGCCCAGACCACAAAGGTTGGGGCCTCGGCTGCACCCCCGGATAAATTCCCGCCCATCGGCACACCATCATTGTAGGCAGACTCCACCCAGTTCGGATGCTGTAAGACATCCTTGGACAAACCCCACCCGCCAAAAAATCTCAGCCGGATGCGCGGACCAGAAGTGCCGAATACTTCCTTGCGTACAAACGCGTCGAATATAGACTCTCGAGTATTTTCCTCAGCCCAGACTCCCGCCAATCCTGTTGAGCCACCAAACGTACGGTAGGCAAATCCATTCGCAATCGTGGTACGTCTGGATTGTGGCGAATCATCAAGAATGCCTACTTTGCCGGTGTAGTTACCCTCATCAGTGGGCGTACTGGCATTGTGAGAATCTGACGCCCCAATGACACCGAATTGGTAGGGATTAAAATCAGACTCTTCCGCCATCTGTATGCCATCAAGGTAAGCCTGCCTCACATAGCTTCCCATTGGTTCACTCATCTGACCAGGTGCGCTGATTTTTCCATCCACTATCTCAAAGTTGGCCCACTCATCATTAGGAGAAAGCTCCGGCCTTGTTTCCGAAGAACCTTTAATCTGTGCTATCTCCACCAATGGCTCATTTCGATTGCGTAATCTGGCATAGTTAGCATCAAGCGGCACGCCCCATGAATCACTCTCAGCTGGAAACATGCGTCCATCACTAAGGTTGGAGTTATGTGGTATTGCTAGTACACCCATGCCCTGCGCTCGCGTTTCTTCCATGAAGGCCCACAAATCTTCAGGTTTGTCGGATATCAGTGAGCTGAACGGTAGCTTTGGCACACTTCCTTTGCCACCCCGGAAAATGACATTGCGGTGCAAATTGACTGACCCAGGAAGCGAGGTCCATTCATACCCAATGAAGGTCGTAAATTGTCCAGGCTCATAATGTCGCTCTGCTGCATCCTGAATGACTTCCCAATTTGATTTCAGAAATGATTCCGACTGCAGAGATGTAATAGGTTCGGCGTTTATCAAACTCATCGCAAGTTTCGTGAAGGCAGCATTCGCTACCTCTGTATCTTCGCTGATCAACTCCTGGCCAAACTCCAGTTTTGACATGGGATGATTTGCGTCCGCAATGTCCGGTAAGACCCCTAAGTATTCTGCATGATCAGTGACCGCCATAAAGTCAATGGGCCGCGCGGACCGAATCGTTCTCCCACCCGTATGGACAATTGATTCACCCTTTGCGTAACGATATGCATCATCTGGTGTGGCTCTGACGTTGTAAATAAAGGCATCAAAGGACATTGAAGTATGGACATGGGTTTCACCAAACCACGCTTCTCGTGTGGAGGCTGATTGAACCGCTTTAACTGTCATAGGAGCTGAAGAAGAGGTTTCTTCTTTCGCGCTTGTGGTGGGACCCGCCGCTTGCCGCTGCTCGCAACCTACAAGTAGCAGCGCCACAATCACATTTGCAAGCGCTTTCATCACAGCTCCATTTTTATTGTAAGCAGGTTTCACCAATCTATTCGTGGTCTCAACAGCCTACTTCTTCCAGGGAAGCAGGCTGTTGTCATGCATACTAGAAGTTGTATGTAAGGTCTACTCCGTAAACTCTAGGGACACCCCTGTTGACACGAATACCCGGAGGATTACCAACGGAATCGTCATTGTAATCCTCATCCGTCAGGTTGTTCCCAAATACGCCTAGTGTCCAGTTACCGTCCTCTGGGGTATACGATATTCTTGCGCTCAACAGGCCATAAGCGTCCTGGGTTAGCCCGTCCGAGAATGAGTCGTAAACAAAGTCGAAATCATAGTCATCTTTGTGGGAGTAGCTAAGATATATCGGCAGTTCACCGCTACTTAACGAAATCACGTATTCGACTGAGATGAATGATGAAAACTCAGGTGCACGTAGCATATCTTCGCCGCTGGCATCGAATCCTATGGTTGAAGGGCCTGCTGGTGAATAGACACGAGCCGACGCCTGGTAATCCTCGTACTCCGTATCGAGAATATTCAGTCCCGCGGTGATAGTCATCGCGTCAGTCGCCAACCAAACCACGTCCAGGTCAAAGCCGGTAATCGTCGCATCTGCTGCGTTTTCCGTTGTCACCGCAGCACCAGGGCCATCACCCGCAGCACGCGTAACCTGGAGATCTTGATAGTCGTAGTAATACAGGGACGCATTGACTCTCAGGGTCGAGTTCATGAACTCACCTTTCATCCCCAGTTCGTACATATCCAGCAACTCAGGGTCGAGTGCAGATTCTGCCGGAGGCAAGCTGGTGACAACAGGGTAGTTGAAGCCACCGCTCTTAAACCCACGAGAGTAAGTCGCATAAAGCATCACATCATCATTCACATTGTAGTCGACAGAGATAGATGGTGTGAATTCGCTCCAGCTGTCATCGAGTTCAACGGGGACAACTGCACCTAGTACCGGGAGAACCAGAAACGGCAATTCAGAAGCTTGAGCTTCCACTTCCTTTTCATCTTCAGTAAAACGTGCACCTACGGTCAGGTTCAAATCTTCACCCAACTCCCACTTTAACTGGCTGAATACAGCCCAGGAGGTCGTTTTGGTAGTTTGTGCGCTCTGCGAAAAGGTAAGCCCAGCTGCCACGTCAGAGATATCCACCCAAAGCTCGTAATCCGAATCATCCTCAAAAAAGTAAGCACCCAAGATCCAGTTAACTGGTCCTTCATTGTTTGAGACAAGCTGAAATTCCTGCGAATAACCAGATGCGTCTTCAATGACAAATGCATCCAGATGTTTGATGCTGCCACCATCGGCATCGCCCAGCCAATCCAGCTCAAAGTCGTTCCAGGTAGTAATCGAGGAGAAATCAAAGCTCTCGAAAGCGATGTCAAATCTGAGTTGACCAGAAAACTCACTCCCGTCATTGGTGTCGTTTATGGCCGATGCAAGTTTTCCTTTCTTCATTGTCTGGGGCAGCGAAGAACCGAATGGCCCGTTGTTGGAAACTGGTACGGAAGCAGGTGTAATATTGACATTCTCTACACCTGCCAGGTCATCGCGCTGCCAATAGTCCAGCGTCAGATTCGCAGTCGCGTTGTCGCTCATATCCCAGCGAAACTTTGCACGATAGGCCTGAAAATCCAGATCATCCCACTCGTCACGACCCTCGGGATTCACATTATCAGCGTACCCATCACGTTCTTTTGTGATCGCCGTCAATCGCATCCCAAAATCATCAGAAAGCGGCACATTGATCGTACCGGAGAGCGTTGTAGCGCCGTAATTGCCTAAAGAGGCTTTTACTGAACCACCAAACTCATCCTCAACTCCCTTGGAGATGATACGAATCGCGCCGCCCGTGCTGTTTCGTCCGTATAATGTTCCCTGTGGCCCTTTCAGTACCTCAATACGTTCAATGTCCGCCAGTTCAAACAGAACGGAGGTAGACTTTGATATGTATCGATCATCCGCGTACGTAGCGATGCTCAGTTCCAGGCCATTTTGTGCCAGTCGTGTACCAACGCCACGCAGATAAGGTTGAGCAGTTGCACCAGTGTTGTTGTAAACAAGCCCGGGAGTCAACGCTTGCAAAGCCTGCGCACCGTTAATCCCCTGGTTGAGAATATCCTCCGATGAATAGGCAGATACAGCGATAGGTACATCCTGCAAACTTTCCGATCGTTTTTGAGCGGTTACGACGATCTCTTCAAGCACATTTTCGGCAGACACGGCCTGCGCAATGCCTAACGTAACCAGCCCTGCTAGCAACTTATGGGCGACTTTTTTCATACGATTTCTCTCCGATCCCTCATTTGATTCGATGAGCCTTTCGAAACGGCGATTCTGCCTCACCACTCATCCTGAGACGGTATCAAGTAGGAATGTAATGTTGCTCACCCAAAAGTACTAGTTACTATAAGTCTGGAACCACTGAGATTGCGGCTAGTGAAAAATACCCAACTCTCGCAGGCGGACCACAGCCTGAGTTCTTCGGGCAACGCCCAATTTCCCATAACAGGCTTGCAAGTGGGTCTTTATGGTGTTGGTGGAAACACCAAGATTTGAAGAAATTTCTTTGTTTGACAGTCCATCCGCGAGCAACCTCAGTATCTGCAGTTCCCTTTTGGTTAACGTTTCTACCATTTTTTGATGGGTAGCAGGATGCTCTTTGGCAACCCTCGACGCTGTTTCCGCAACGGGCGTATCCGGTCTTTCTCCCAATACACGCATGATCTGCTCTTCCCACAATAGGTGAGCTTGATCTCCTGAATCATCACCGATTTCAAGCCGACGCAATCTCAAATACTGCATCACGCTTTCACCCTCATCTCTGAACACCTGCACGCAGCTATTTTCAGGATCAGATTTCAATGTCTCGACCAGCATACCATCGGCTTTAGCTTTGTCCCCGCAAGCTATGTGGAATCTGATGAGCAGAACCCGCAACTCAAGCACATGCAATGTTCGGCCTTGTTCCATCGCCGCCTTCAGCTGCGCTTGTATGACTTTAACTGCTGACAGCGAACGCCCTTCAGAAGAAAGAATCCTCGCCCGGGTTACCTCAGAACAATTTCTTGCCTGGACAAATTGGGTCGTGGTTTTGCCTGACAGGTTCTCCAATTTGTCTGCAAAGATGTCGTATGCTAATTGGGCCTGATTGATGCTACCCAGTTCCAGGTAAATGCGGACTTGCTCATTGAGCACCGACGATTCAAGCCTGAGCCACCCTTTTTCCTCGGCGAGAAGCTGCATCTCCGAGAGATAATCCAGTGCAGATTGATGATCACCGGAAGTAAACAGCAATCGTGCCCGTACTGGCATGAGCACAAGAAGATGTTCCGCAGGCACAAGCTGATGGTGTGTCTTGCTGTACTTTTCAAGTACGTCAACCGCAAGCTCCAGTTCACCAAGTTGATATAAAATAGCAGCCAGCATGGACTCGACCACTATAATCACCTGTGAAGTTCCACCAACCCGTTGATTAAGTTCTTTCAGGTACGCATCAAGGCTTTTCTGACTCCTTATCAGCAAACCCTGATGGTAATAGACTAGAGAGAGCACACAGGCGGCAAAGCTCTGAGTCAGATCAATTTGCAGACTAATTGGCTGGTTCAGAACCCATCTTGCATTCTCCCTGACGGGATCAAAATCAAACTGGCTGATCTTTATGTAAGAATCGACCTGTTTAAGAGATGCTATTACACGAACTGAAGTTTCGGGCACCTGCGGTAGCCATTCAGCAACAAATTTTTTACCTTCCTCGTAGTTCTCGTCATATAGGTAGATTGCCGCTTCAATTTCGACCGCTTGTAGCCATTTCGTAAGATCGTTAGTCCCTCGCTTTCTGAGCACCTGCTTCATCTGTGAAAGAATTCGATTCGTCTGCGAAATATTTGCGTTGAGTACTTCCAGCCACGCAAGTTGCTCTAACACAGCAAGGCTGTTTTCGACCACTTGATCCGGGAGCCGACGAACGAGGCTTAGTAAATGTTCTAAATAACCGGTGTTGATCAGGTGTGCACCACCCTGTTCGATGAGTTCAAGCGCGTGTTCTTCGTCATTTCCGCTGAGCGCATGCTGGATCGCTTCACCAATCAACCCCTCCGATTCAAACCATGATGCGGCTTTGCGGTGATACCCCTCTTTTTCAACAGGATTAAGCAGCTCAAGTTGTGCTACCAGATAGTCACGGACAATTGGGTGAACTCGAAACCATCTCCCGCTGGCACCCAGGCTCTGAACCAGACATCCAAGTGAACTCAAGCCTTCCAGCCTTAGACTTAAATTGTCATCACCACTGATAGCCACACACAATTCCCGGCACACGCGGTCAGCAATCGAAATCTGTCGAAGAAAATCTGCAACTGACGTATCGAGCGTTGCCATGAATTCTTCGTTTAAGAATTCAGAGACAGGTTTGTCCGCGCTGGAGAACTGACGAACAAACGCATTCTTGTCCTTGGCGCTCTTGAGTGAAATGGCAGCAAGTTGCAAGACGACGACCCAGCCGCCAGTATGTTCATACAGCATCTCCATTTGTGCCTGATCAATTTCTAGCTGGTTCGAATGCAGGTACAGCCTGGATGTTTCATCCTGATCAAACTTCAGGTCATCAATACCAATTGAAACCAATTGGCCTTTTGTATTCAGCTTGGCAAGAGGAATGGGTAAAGAAGTCCGACTACCGATCACAACGTTTAGCGATTGAGGCAGATGGGTGACTAATTGCTGGAAGAACTCCAGGAGCGACTCATCGACGATGGTATGAAAATCATCAAAAAAAAGTACGCAACGTTTACCACTTTTTTCTACCAGGTCATAGATGGTAGATACTAATTTTACCGCCAGTGTTTTATTGCCAAACTGGAATTCACCGGGATTGACCCCCAGTAACTTCTCAACCATACGAATGAGGTACTTCGAAAAAATCGCGCGGTTGTTATCAATCTCCTCCAGAGACAACCAGGCTACCGACCACCCAGCTTCTGCATAGCTTTCAAAACACTGAGACATCAGTAGTGATTTGCCGTAACCCGCTGGCGCACTAAACACGATAAGTTTGCCTGCTGATTTTGTTTTACTTATTTTCGTCAACAGGCGAGGCCTGGCAACAAGGTTTGCATCCAGAACAGGAGGTCGTAATCGCGTTGAAATCAGCAGTTGGTTTGTTTCATCCAACTGCTTTCGCTGTGAAACCATAGTGTGGCAATTCGTTGACTGCTTTACTGTTATCGTTGAACTCAGCCTATCAAAATATGGAGTATCACAACACCTTCAAAGTCGAGTTCAGCATGATCGGCATGGAAACGTTGTAGCGATTAGGTGATAGCCTTTTGACTGCCTCGTGGATCTCGGCAAATTGCTCTTCACTACCATCTCCTGCAATCTCAACGTGGTAGGTCAACGATTCATATCCGGGTTTTATCGTTGGATCAATCCCCAGGAAACCGCGTAAATCGAGTTCACCTTCAGTTTTGATTTCAAGCTTGCTGAGTGTAATACCACGCATCGCCGCTTGGCTAACGTAACCAACAATCATGCAGGCGTTCATCGCCGCTATAAGGATTTCCTGGGGGTTAGCAGCGCTATCTTTTCCCAGCAGCTCTTTGGGTTCATCTGCGTCTATTCTGAAGTCTCTTTCAATCCTGGCGCCACCAAGACTGATATCCCCAGGAATTGCTTCGCTGCGGAACTGACCGTCCCAACGGCTGTTCACGCTAAACGCCATCTTCCCTTTAGCCGGATCCTCGGCAACGGCCTTGATCGTTTCCTTCAAGGCTGCGGTATCAATATCATTAACTATTGTCATGTTTATCCTATAAATGATGGTTCAAACTAGAAGCATGCCGCCATCAATCTCAATGTAGACTCCATTGATATAAGCCGCATCATCGCTGCAAAGCATTCTCACCGCATGTCCGATATCTTCGGGCTTTCCAATGCGGCCCTGCGGGATAGATTGTTCAAGCCCTGCAAGGGTCTGGGGATTGATTTCTAGCGTTCGTTTCGTCATCTGGGTATCAATAAAGCCGGGACCCACGGCAATCGACCGTATTCCCTGTCCGGCATACTCCAGAGCTGTCTGTCTCGTCAGCCCTACAATGCCGTGTTTTGCCGCGACATAGTGGCCAAAATCCACGAGGGGTCGTACGCCGCAGATCGAGGAAGTATTAATGATTACCCCGCCACCGTTTTTGATCATGGCGGGGATCTGGGAACGAATACAATAGAAAACACTGCTCAGATTTATCGCAATTACCTCATCCCAGGATTCATCGGTCATTTCGTGCAACGGGGTTGGTTCACCCCCAATACCGGCATTGTTAAAAGCGAAATCCAGTTTGCCACCCAGTTCAATTGCCTTATCAACCATAGTCTTACACTCAGCAGAAGAGCTTACGTTAACTTCTACCGCATGAGCATTACCACCTGCCTCCACGATTTCAGCAACTGTCTCAGCAACTGCCGCACTGATGTCTGCCGCTATGACTGTTGCACCGGATGCCCCAAATGCTTTCGCAGCAGCCGCTCCGATCCCGCTTGCCGCACCGGTTACCAGCGCTACCTTTCCTTCAAAATCTATTGTCGTTGTCAAAATAAAAACTCGCTCTCTATTTTAAGTTAAGCCAAACTTCACTCAGTCCACATTGAACAAACATGGGACAGGTTCCGTCGTTACCTGCCTGTTTAGGATGACGTGTTCTTTTGTCGCGAATATGTGGGAACTGGATGCGTCGACGAACAGATCAATATCGTTCAGTAGCATTGACATCATGTACTCAATCTCGGGACCGACAAGCGCCGGTACAACCGCACGATCCAGCCAGGCTTCCGCTTGACCGATAATACTATCGATATTCTCAAATTCTTCGTCAAAGATGGATTTCAAAAGCCGCACAACGTTTGATTCCATGCGGTGTCCCTGAATGTATTTCTCATAGGGAAGCACCTCTGCAAACTGTCTGGCAAGCGCACCATGACAACTATTCCACTGTAATTGTGCTTCCTGCAGCGACAGCTGATCAAACCTTCGGGGAACATAGAAGATTTTTGCAATTCCATTGTCGGGAGACGCAAGCACAGGTTGTCGACCGAATATCTGCGGAACATCAACCGAGAACCAGTAGTCAGACCGCCGAAAGTCTACGTATGAACTACTTTCGTTATGTAGGGCTATCAACTTTTCCCTGATGTGCTCTTCTTCCAATCCATTCTTGAAATCATCCAGGTCCTTGATCACCATCTGATCTACGAAGTCATAACTGTCTGTCGCTGTCCCATACATTTCCTGCACGGCGTGGTTAACTGGGTCCTCATGAATTGTCTCGCACTTGAAGTATTTACGAACGCCCAGTTCGGGGAACACCTCTAGTCCACCAAGCGCATGCCTATCAAGCCAGTAGGAGCTAAATTCGGAAACACTGACCGCCTCTTGTCGCCGCACCAAATAATTCAGGGTAATCATCTCGCGTACTTTCTCCGCTTCAATCCCGTGACGTGACTGCACACGATGTTGCTTTGATAAAAGAGTATCGAGGATTAAGGAAAGAAAAATCACCCAAAAGTACCACCTTAGAGGATTCCTGCTGCACTGGTACTTTTGGGTGATCTACGAAAATTCGTCATGTCATAGGATAACGTTCAACATCCTGAATCCCGACTCAAATAGTCCTTTTAGACACGCAATGTGAGCGAAATGACAGGTCAATCCAGATTCGATCTGGGATCATCAGGTGTACAACTAGAAATTAACTTCAGTCTGGAGATTCACCAATGTCTAACAAGAAACCCGTGGTTGTGTATGGCGCCAGTGGCTATACCGGCCGGCTGGTCTGTGAATTCCTGCGCCAGTACCAGATTCCTTTTACTGCAGCTGGTCGAAATGCCGAACGTATCCAGGAGACCATGGATCATGTCCCCGGTATTGAGAGCGCTGACTACGACGTCATCGCCGTTAACAACACTGTTGACGAACTGACCGAATTATTCGAAGGCAGAAAAGTTGTCTGCAACATCGTCGGGCCATTTGAGCGCTTCGGCGAACCCGTTGTTCAGGCTGCTCTTGCCGCCGGGGTGCACTATATAGACACAACCGGCGAACCTGCTTTTGTCGAAATGATAAAAAATAAATATCACGATGCTTACAAAGAGGCCGGTCTTGCACTTGCACCCTGTACTGCCTACATGTACATCCCTGTGGATATTGCGGCACGCATCTGTATCGAGGACGGTGACGTTGATGCGCTTGAAGTAGTCACGGCTGGCACTTTTGTGCCGACGTTTGCGTCAACGCAATCTATCTATTCCCTCTTCAGCCATGATGCACGCTATTTGAAAAACAACGAACTAATGCCATGGCCAGCCGCCAAAGGCTACGACGTTAATGTACCTGGCTTCGCGGTTACGCAGCTGATGCACCCCTGGGCGGGGGGTAATCTGCCACTGGTCTACCAGGATCACCCAACGGTACACACAGTACGACAGCTCTCTGGCAACACTGATCGGGAACTGATGGAGGGTCTTGTTGCTCTGCAGGCACAGTTTGAAGAAGAAGTCAGATCGCTACCAAAAGAAGAACAGAAAGCTGCGCTTGATAAAATTGTTGATGATCTCGAGCCCTTCATGCCGCCACGTGAGCTTACTCTGATCCACAGAAGTTGCGATATCGCGACTGGTACTGGATCGGCGGGTGGCAAGAAAGTGGTTATACAAAGTACCAGCCCCTATACGCAGACAGGCCTGTTTCAGGCGGCAACTGCCAAGAAACTAATCGCCAATGGCACTGAAAAGGCCGGGTTCGGTACCGGTTGCGATGCGGTTGGCTACGAATATCTTCTCTCACAGTTACAGGCATTCCTGCCCACCAAGGTTACCATTACGGATTTCTAGCCATGAGAATCATCGATTTCTTTGAGCAGGGCGTTCGCTACTATCCAGCCAAAGTTGCTTTCGTTGATGGCACGTCGAGCTACACCTACGCTGAAGCAGATGGTCATGTCGGTAAAATTGCTGCAGCCATCAGAGGTAATGGGTTCAAGAAAGGTGATCGAATTGGCGTCTATTCCCCCAACGCCAACATCGCCTTTCTTGCCCTTCTGGGTCTAATGCGGGCAGAAGCCGTCTGGCTGCCTATCAACCCGAGGAACAGCGTTGAGACCAATATTGATCTCGCCGATCGTTTTGGCATGTCTGTCATGATGTATTCAAGCGCTTTCAACGACGAGGTCAAAGAAATACAGGCCGCGGTACCTGGCATTAAAGCTTTTGTCTGCATCGATGGTGAAGGTTCCATCGGTAACACTTTAGCCTCGTTCTGTGACGGACACCCGGATACACATACAGCTGAACCGGAAGCAACCGGAGAACTGGCCGCAATTTTTGGAACCGGCGGCACCACAGGGAAATCAAAAGGCGTGCTGATGAACCACACGGCGCTCGAAACATTTTTCCAGAATTACCACGCCCACTTCAGCTATAAGGAAGACAGTGTTCACCTCGTGGTCGCACCCATGACGCATACTGCAGGAATCATGGGCTGTTTGCACTTCCCCCGTGGTGGTAAAAACGTTGTTTGCGCAAGCCCTGACCCGCTGACCATCATGCGAGACATCGAAAAATATCGCGTCACACACCTGTTTTTACCCCCAACAGTGTTGTACATGATGCTGGCACATGAAGAAGTCGAAAAATTCGACTACTCATCGCTGCAACATTTTATGGTCGGTGCGGCGCCGACTTCACTCGAAAAACTCAAAGAAGCCTGCAAGGTTTTTGGCGCATCCATGACCGAAGCATACGGGCAAACCGAAGCACCGGCAGCCATCACTTTGAAAGCACCCTGGGACTATATTGATGCAGACGGCAATATTATTGAGCATCGATTGCGGGGTATTGGTCGACCTGCCATCTTTAACCAGGTCAAGATTCTGGATACAGACGGCAACGAAGTCTCACGGGGCGAGCCTGGCGAAATTTGTGTAGCCGGGAATCTTGTAACTCAAGGCTATCTGGATAATCCAGAAGCAACTGCAGAAGCCTTTCGTGATGGCTGGCTCTGGACCGGCGATATCGGCGTCATGGCAGCTGATGGCTATATCGAGATCGTAGATCGTCGAAAAGACATGATTATCTCAGGAGGGTTTAACGTTTACCCGAACGAGGTTGAACAGGTCATATCTGAGATGGCAGAAGTTCAGGAATGTGCTGTGATTGGCATCCCCGATGAAAAATGGGGCGAAGCTGTCAAAGGCGTCGTCCAGTTGAAGCCTGACGCAGAATTGTCAGAAGAGAAGCTCATCGTCTACGTCAAAGACAAACTTGGTTCAGTAAAGGCTCCAAAAAGCATCGACTTTGTCGACGAACTACCCAAGAGCCCTGTAGGCAAAGTACTAAAGACCGAACTCCGTGACCGATACTGGTCAGACATGAACAAGGCAGTAAACTGATGAAGCAGAACTGCTACATTGCTGGTGTTGATATGACGCCCTTCGGTAAACACCTTGACCGCAGTCTCAAGTCACTTGCCAATGAGGCCGTCAAAGGCGCCCTCAAGGATGCCGACCTGATCGAATCTGATATCCAGGCAGCCTGGGTTGGCAACGTTGGCGCTGGCGTTATCTCAGGCCAGGTCTGCGTTCCTGGCCAGGTGATTCTGCGAGATATCGGCATCGGCGGTATTCCCGTCATCAATGTGGAGAACGCCTGCGCTTCATCCTCAACAGCTTTTCAACAAGCGTGTTCCATGGTGACTTTTGGGGCCTATGATGTTGTTTTGGCACTTGGTGTGGAAAAACTTTTCTGTAAAGATAAGCATAAGACCTTTTCTGTTTTCTCCGGAGGAGTCGATATTGAAGACACCGATCGTCTGCTGGATGAGACGGCACAACGATTGTCAGCACTCGGTATGGACCTCGACAAAGAAGGTGCTGGCGCCAACCGCTCGCTTTTTATCGATATATATGTCGCCTGGGCGCTGGACCATATGCAGAAGTACGGCACGACACGCGAACAAATGGCGGCAGTGTCTGCAAAGAACTCTCTACACGGTTCTCTAAACCCCTTCTCGCAATACAGAGATCAAATTTCGGTAAATGATGTCCTGAATGCACGTGAAGTTGTCTATCCACTGACCTTGCCTATGTGTTCACCCATCGGGGACGGCGCTGCAGCTGCTATCATCGTAAGCACGAAAAAAGCTAAAGAGCTCGGCCTTGAGCATGCGGTCAAGGTCGAAGCCTGCGCCTTGTCGAGTGGCTACGATTACGAACCCGGTATCGGGATTGAACCACCAAAAGCAGGCGCAACTGCCATTTACGAATCCGCCGGTGTCAGCCCAGAAGATCTCGATGTCATCGAATTGCACGACGCCTCTGCCATCTCTGAAATCATGTACTACGAATATCTGGGGTTGTGCCCGACTGGTGAAGGCGGCAATTTTGTTGAGTCAGGTGCTACGACTCTCGGTGGCAGTATCCCGGTCAATACATCAGGAGGTCTCATGCGTAAAGGGCACCCTGTAGGAGCTACAGGCATTTCACAGCTCGTTGAACTGACATGGCAGTTAAGGGGAAATGCTGGAGAAAGGCAGGTTGAAAATGCGAAGGTGGCGTTGGCCGAAAACGGCGGTGGCTTTATCGGTCAGGATGTTGCCGCACTTGTAATGACCGTTCTTTCGAGATAATTATGGATTCGCTCATAGAAAAAATCAGAACATCGATCATTGGTGACAGGACCAGTATTCAGACGCCATTTGGTGAAAAACCGTTGATCTATGCAGACTACACGGCGTCAGGACGTTCGCTAACCTTCATCGAAGAATACATCCGCGAGTCGGTACTACCCTATTACGCCAACACTCATACAGAAACATCGTTCACTGGTGCCCAGACAACAGCGCTCAGAGAAGAAGCCCGCGAAATCATCCGCCAGGCTGTTAATGGCACCGAACACGATCAAGTCATTTTTTGTGGCTCTGGCGCTACCACAGCAATCAATAAGCTGATCGACTTGCTTAACATTCGTCTACCAAAGGACCTCGCTGACAAGCACTAGCTCAACGGGCACATTCCCGCTGAAGACCGGCCGGTTGTCTTTATCGGACCTTATGAACACCATTCCAATGAATTGCCCTGGCGTGAGTCAATAGCCGATGTTGTCACTATTCCGCTGCGTTCCTGTGGTCATATCGATTTAGGTGAACTCGAACGTCAACTGATCGCTCACCAGAACAGATATCTACTCATTGGTAGCTTCTCGGCGGCCAGTAACGTCACGGGTGTTAAATCCAATGTGCCCGCTGTGACTGGCTTGCTAAAGAAATACGGTGCCCTGTCGTTCTGGGATTACGCAGCTGCAGCTCCGTATGTCGGCATTGATGTCAACGGCGCGGCGCCTATCGACGCCATCTTCTTCTCTGCACATAAGTTTGTTGGTGGACCTGGCACGACGGGTGTGCTCGTCGCTAAGGAATTCATATTTAAAAACACCGTACCTGCCATCGTCGGTGGTGGCACAGTTGTTTATGTCACGCCAGAAGATCACGCCACCTACGAACGCCATCGCCCAGAGCAAACTCTGCTCTACCGACTTATAGAGAAACACTACCCCGCCCTGATTGAGCAATTGGAATTCAAGGGCAAAAGTCTGCCGACTCATGTCCATGGGGAGTTTGAAGCGTATCTCAAATGCGGTCG
>DGOD01000136.1 GCA_002389265.1 Gammaproteobacteria bacterium UBA4475 | reverse complement strand
AACGCAGAAACTCAGTCAATGGAAGCCGGTATGCCGATTCCTGTCGTCATTACAGTCTATGCCGACAAAAGCTTCACCTTCATTAAGAAAACTCCGCCCGCATCTGTCCTCCTGAAGAAGGCCGCCGGCGTTGCCAGTGGTAGCGCAGAGCCGAACAAAAACAAGGTTGGTAAGGTGACACGTGCGCAATTAGAAGAAATTGCTGCGCTGAAGCTACCTGACCTGACTGCTAAGGACATGGATGCAGCCGTGCGAACTATCGCTGGCAGCGCTCGCGCAGCGGGTATTGAAACAGAAGGGGTGATCTAAATGGCGAAGCAGAGCAAGCGTGTTCGTGAATTCAATGCCAGAATCGAGCAAGGCAAAATCTACCCTATAGAAGAAGCTGTCGCGATACTGACTGAACTGTCTAAAGTGAAATTCGTTGAGTCTATTGATGTCAGCATCAACCTTGGCGTTGATCCACGGAAGTCTGACCAAGTTGTACGTGGCGCTACCGTGCTGCCGAATGGTACCGGTAAAGATGTTCGAGTGGCCGTCTTTGCTCAGGGCGAGAAAGCTGAAGAGGCCAAGGCCGCTGGTGCGGAGGTTGTCGGTATGGACGATCTTGCAGTCTCAATTAAAGCGGGCAACCTAGATTTCGACGTTGCCATTGCAACTCCGGATGCCATGCGAGTTGTTGGCCAATTAGGTCAGATTCTCGGCCCTCGAGGCCTAATGCCGAACCCACGACTGGGTACCGTAACGCCTGACGTTGCTGAGGCGGTCAGAAATGCTAAAGCCGGCCAGGTACGTTATCGAACTGACAAAAATGGCATCATTCATGGTGGTGTCGGTAAAGTCGGATTTGAAGCTAAGGCAATCAAAGAAAATATCGAAGCCTTATTGTCAGATCTGCGTAAAGCCAAACCGGCCTCTGCTAAAGGAACCTACGTCAAACGTGTTGTCGTATCGACAACAATGGGCGCTGGCATCCCGATCGATCAATCTGCACTCGAATATTAATGAATTAGTCAGCGTTGTTGCGTCGAAGCAGGCGCGACAACGTTGGCGCAAAGGCTTTGGGGTATCTGTAGCGCATCGACAGTTGATGTGACACAGAGCTCGTCAAAGACCGCAGGTCCCGGGCAGCTTTAGTTAAGCTTAGTCTTGGTTAAGTTTCATTTGAAAGCCTGCGCAGATGGTGAACCCGATTCAACTTAAATACTTGGATCCTATCGCCGTGATGGAATCCATCTAAACCAGAACACGGGGCAGGTGGTGGATTAATCAAGTCACAGGAGTACATATTTGTGCCTATAGGACTTAAAGAGAAACAGGCGATCGTTGCAGAGGTTAACCTCACCGCAACTAATGCGCTCGCTGCAGTCATGGCTGACTATCGTGGGGTCTCCGTTGCCGGAATGACCCAGCTACGAAAGGATGCTCGGGAAGCAGGGGTTCAGATTCGCGTGATTCGCAATACACTGGCAAAACTCGCATTTGCAGGCACTGATTTTGAGTGCATGAGCGAAGTACTGCTTGGTCCAAATGTTATCGCTTTTTCCATTGAAGATCCGGGCGCAGCTGCCAGGGTTTGCAAGGATTTTGCGAAGACAAACGACAAGTTTGAGATCAGGGCGCTTAGCGTGGGTGGTAAATTACTCCCCGCTGATCAAATTGATGCTCTCGCCAAGTTACCGACCCGCGACCAGGCAATTTCATTGCTAATGATGGTTATGCTGGAACCGGTAGCTAAATTGGCCAAGACGTTTAACGACGTCCCTGCCAAGGTAACTCGTGTTGTGGCCGCAGTTCGTGATCAAAAGCAAGAAGAAGCCGCTTAAGTTAATTTGTTAATTGGAGAAAGGGACTTATGTCTTTATCTAAAGATGATATTTTAAATGCCATCGCTGAAATGAGCGTCATGGATGTTGTTGAACTTGTGTCTGCCATGGAAGAGAAGTTCGGCGTTTCTGCTGCAGCCGCTGTTAGCGCTGCGCCAGTTGCCGCTGCTGCTGCTGCCGTTGAAGAGAAAGACGATTTTGACGTCATCATCACGGGTGCTGGCGAAAAGAAAGTTAACGCTATCAAAGTTGTTCGTGCCATCACCGGCCTTGGCTTGAAAGAAGCTAAAGAACTGGTTGATAATGCTCCTTCAACTGTTAAAGAAGGCGTTAATAAAGCTGAAGCTGAAGATATTAAGAAGCAGCTTGAAGAAGCTGGTGCATCAGTGGAGCTAAAGTAATCCAGATCTCATCTTGGTTACGATAAGCATGCAAGGCTGGACAGTGAATTCACTGCCCAGCCTTTTTGTGCTTCGAAATTTGTCCTTTGCCGGGTTTGCAGGCAGAGTTCAGCGCGATTTTACGATCTAGTTTGGAGGCATTGATGGCCTATTCATACACAGAGAAGAAACGAATCCGTAAGGACTTTAGTAAGCTACCTAGGGTGATGGATATCCCTTACCTGCTTGCCATCCAAGTGGAGTCTTATAATGAGTTCTTGCAGGAGGCTGTCTCCATTGAAAGCAAGATCAATAAGGGGCTTCATGCGGCATTCAAATCAGTGTTTCCTATCGTTAGCTATTCAGGCAGTGCAGCGCTCGAATATGTCAGCTACCGATTAGGCAAGCCGGCGTTTGATGTCAAGGAATGTCAACTTCGAAGTGTCACCTATGCGGTCCCGTTGCGGGTCAAGGTGAGATTGATTATCTATGACAAGGACTCTTCCAGCAAAGCGATCAAAGATATCAAAGAGCAGGAAGTTTACATGGGCGAAATTCCGCTCATGACAGAAAATGGTACTTTCGTGATTAACGGCATTGAGCGGGTCGTAGTGTCGCAGTTGCACCGGTCGCCTGGTGTGTTCTTTGACCACGATAAGGGCAAGACCCACTCGTCCGGAAAGCTGTTGTACTCGGCGCGAATCATCCCGATGCGTGGCTCATGGCTTGATTTTGAATTTGATCCGAAAGACTGCGTTTTTGCGCGTATTGACCGCCGTCGAAAGCTGCCGGCTACCGTGTTGTTGCGGGCCCTGGGTTTTAGCACCGAAGAAATACTCGAACAATTTTTTGATACTGACACATTTAATATCGATGGTGAGACCTACAGTCTGAATTTGATTGCTAGTCGATTGCGTGGTGAAACCGCACGTTTCTCCATTAGCGATGGCAAAGGCAATTCAATTGTTGAGGAAGGCACGCGAATTACAGCGCGACACATTCGAGATATGGATAAGGCCGGCCTCTCCAAGCTAGAAGTGCCTGTCGAATATGTCTGTGGCCATGTTCTCGCTAAAGATCTGATCGACACTAGCACGGGTGAGATTCTCGTTCCCTGTAATTCGCAGATCACGGAAGAGATTCTGGCGCATTTGATTGCCGCCGGGCATACCTCTTTTGAGACTATTTATACCAACGACCTGGATTGTGGTCCGTTCATCTCTGACACACTGAATGTAGATTCCACCACCAATCGTCTGGAAGCACTGGTCGAAATTTATCGCATGATGCGTCCGGGCGAGCCACCAACGAAAGAAGCTGCAGAAAATCTATTTACGAATCTGTTTTTCTCACCAGAGCGGTATGATTTGACGGCCGTGGGCCGAATGAAATTTAACCGTCGTCTGACTCGCGAAGAAGAAGTGGGCCAGGGCACGCTGAGTAACGATGATATCGTGGACGTTGTGAAGTGTCTGATCAATATCCGCAACGGTAAAGACATGGTCGATGATATCGATCACCTGGGAAATCGCCGAGTCCGTTCTGTCGGTGAGATGGCTGAGAACGCTTTCCGTCTCGGACTGATTCGAGTCGAGCGCGCGGTTAAGGAACGTTTAAGCCTGGCAGAGTCTGAAGGCTTAATGCCTCAGGATTTGATCAATGCCAAGCCGGTCGCCGCAGCGGTGAAAGAATACTTCGGTTCTGCGCAATTGTCGCAGTTCATGGACCAGAATAACCCGCTGTCGGAAGTGACTCACAAACGTCGAGTCTCAGCCCTCGGGCCAGGTGGTTTGACACGGGAACGTGCTGGCTTCGAAGTGCGAGACGTGCATCCGACACACTATGGTCGTGTGTGCCCTATCGAAACACCGGAAGGTCCAAATATTGGTCTGATTAACTCTCTGGCAACCTATGCCCGGACTAACGAATATGGCTTTTTGGAAAGTCCTTATCGAAAAGTAGTCGATGGCGTGGCGACAGAAGAGATTGAATACTTGTCCGCTATCATCGAAAGCGACTACGTTATCGCCCAGGCGAGTACGCCATTGGACGATAAAGGCAACCTGATCGAAGAGTTGATCGACGTGCGTCACCTGGGTGAGTTCAGTAAAGCAGCTCGGGCCAGTGTGAATTTTATGGACGTTTCGCCGCAACAGGTCGTCTCCGTTGCTGCCTCGCTCATTCCGTTTCTTGAGCATGATGATGCTAACCGGGCACTGATGGGTTCAAACATGCAGCGTCAGGCGGTACCAACGCTCCGCGCCGAGAAGCCGCTCGTGGGCACCGGCATGGAAGGGATCGTTGCCCGTGATTCAGGGGTCTGTGTGATTGCCAAGCGTGGCGGTCAAGTTGAGACAGTTGACGCGGCGCGTATCGTTGTTCGAGTTTATGATGCTGAGACGGCTTCTGGTGAGGCGGGTGTAGATATTTACAACCTCACTAAGTACACACGCTCAAACCAGAATACCTGTATCAATCAAAAGCCGCTGGTCAAGCAAGGCGACCAAATCGCTCGCGGAGACGTGCTAGCTGATGGTCCGTCTGTGGATCTTGGAGAGCTGGCGCTGGGTCAGAACATGCGTATCGCGTTTATGACCTGGAACGGTTACAACTTCGAAGACTCGATCCTGATCTCTGAGCGGGTTGTGAAAGAAGACCGGTTCACCACGATTCACATCCAGGAACTCACCTGTATTGCTCGGGACACCAAGCTTGGCTCAGAAGAGATTACCTGTGACATTCCAAATGTCGGTGAGGGTGCATTGTCCAAGTTGGACGAAGCGGGGATTGTTTATATCGGCGCTGAAGTGAGCGCCGGTGATATCTTGGTGGGCAAGGTCACGCCTAAAGGCGAAACGCAATTGACGCCAGAAGAGAAGCTGCTGCGCGCGATCTTCGGTGAGAAAGCTTCCGACGTGAAGGACACCTCACTGCGCGTGCCTAGTAGCTACAACGGCACTGTGATTGACGTGCAAGTTTTCACTCGTGACGGGATTGATAAAGACCAGCGCGCTCAGGAGATTGAGCGCCTCGCCTTGGAAGAGGTTCGACGCAATATCGAAGAAGAATATCGCATCATCAAGACGGCGACCTTCGAGCGACTGGCTGATTCCCTGGAAGGTGGTACTGTGGTTGCTGGGCCTGGTCTGAAGAAAGGCGAAAAGGTAACTGCCGATTTCCTCAAGAGTTTGGCTTCTGATGACTGGTTTAAGCTGCGTATGGATAGCGATGACCTCAACAGTCTGCTCGAGCAAACTGAATTACGCTTGAAAGAGCGTCGAGTTGCTCTCGATGAACAGTTTGACGAAAGCAAAGGCAAGCTGCAAAGCGGCGATGACCTGGCGCCTGGTGTCCTCAAGATTGTGAAGGTCTATCTGGCGATCAAGCGTCGTATTCAGCCAGGTGACAAAATGGCTGGACGTCACGGTAACAAAGGTGTGATCTCGGTGATCAAGCCGGTGGAGGATATGCCTTTTGACGAAAATGGTGACCCCATCGATATCGTCTTGAACCCACTCGGCGTACCTAAGCGAATGAACGTGGGTCAGATTCTGGAAACCCACCTGGGTTGGGCTGCAGATGGCCTCGGTAAGCGAATCGGCGAAATGCTTGATATGAAGCGTGAAGTTGACGAGATTCGCCAGTTCCTGGACAAGGTCTATAACGGCAGTGGACGTAAGGAAGACCTGAACTCCTTCACGGATGCTGAGATTGTTGAGATGGCCGGTAATTTACGTTCCGGTGTGCCCATGGCAACCTCTGTATTCAATGGTGCTACTGAAGCCGAGATCAAAACCATGTTGGAATTGGCTGGCTTACCACTAGATGGCCAGACTAACCTTTACGACGGCACAACCGGTGAGCAATTTGATCGGCCTGTGTCTGTTGGTCTCATGTATATGCTCAAACTCAACCACTTGGTGGATGACAAGATGCACGCTCGGTCAACCGGCTCATACAGTCTGGTCACCCAGCAGCCATTAGGTGGTAAAGCGCAGTTTGGTGGTCAGCGATTTGGTGAAATGGAAGTCTGGGCGCTAGAAGCTTATGGCGCGGCTTACACGTTGCAGGAAATGTTGACGGTTAAGTCTGACGACGTTCACGGTCGAACACGGATGTACAAGAACATCGTAGATGGTGATCACCGTATGGAGCCTGGCATGCCAGAGTCTTTCAACGTGTTGGTCAAAGAGATCCGCTCGCTCGGGATCGATATTGAGCTAGAAAACGACTGAGCAAATGCGATTCTTTTTGTGCCGGTTAGACACAAGATGGACGAACTGGAATTAAATTAAAGGCGGGCTTTAGCCCGGTGGAGGAAAGTCTTGAAAGATCTTCTTAACATACTCAAGTCGCAGGGGCAGTCTGATGACTTCGATTCCTTGCGAATCGGCCTTGCGTCCCCTGAGATGATTCGATCCTGGTCTTATGGCGAAGTGAAAAAGCCAGAAACCATTAACTACAGGACCTTCAAGCCTGAGCGTGACGGCTTGTTCTGCGCAAAGATCTTTGGGCCTACCAAAGACTATGAATGCCTTTGCGGAAAGTATAAGCGGCTCAAGCATCGTGGTGTTATCTGTGAGAAGTGTGGCGTAGAAGTTGCCCTGGCCAAAGTCAGGCGCGAACGTATGGGGCATATTGAGCTTGCCAGCCCAGTGGCACACATTTGGTTCCTGAAGTCCTTACCATCGCGTATTGGTTTGTTGATGGATATGACCTTGCGTGATATCGAGCGGGTACTGTATTTCGAGTCGTTTATCGTCATTGACCCAGGTCTGACGACCCTCGAGAAGAAGCAGTTGATGACCGACGAGCAGTACTATGAAGCGTTGGAAGAGTTCGGCGACGAGTTCGATGCGAAAATGGGCGCTGAAGCGATTCAGGAACTCATGAAAGACATGGATGTTAAAGAAGAGATTGCCCAAATCCGTGAGGAAATGCCGCAAACCAACTCTGACACCAAGATTAAGAAGCTCACCAAGCGTTTGAAATTAATGGAAGCGTTTGATAAGTCGGGCAATCGTCCAGAATGGATGATTTTCACCGTGCTGCCGGTTCTGCCACCAGATCTGCGACCATTGGTACCACTGGAAGGCGGCCGCTTTGCGACTTCTGACCTGAACGATTTATACCGTCGAGTGATCAACCGTAACAACCGCTTGAAGCGACTGTTAGATCTATCGGCGCCGGACATTATTGTTCGAAATGAAAAGCGAATGCTCCAGGAAGCCGTAGACGCGCTGCTCGACAATGGTCGTCGCGGTCGTGCCATTACGGGTACCAACAAGCGACCATTGAAGTCTCTGGCCGACATGATCAAAGGCAAGCAAGGCCGTTTCCGCCAGAATCTGCTAGGCAAACGTGTAGACTATTCTGGTCGTTCAGTCATCGTTGTAGGCCCAAGCTTGCGTCTGCACCAGTGTGGATTGCCGAAAAAAATGGCTCTTGAGCTGTTTAAGCCGTTTATCTTCGGCAAGCTCGAGGCTCGTGGCTTGGCAACAACGATTAAAGCTGCGAAGAAGATGGTTGAGCGGGAAACACCGGAGGTCTGGGATATCCTGGCTGACGTAATTCGCGAACATCCAGTGCTACTGAACCGGGCACCAACACTGCACAGGCTCGGTATTCAAGCGTTTGAGCCAGTATTGATCGAAGGCAAGGCGATTCAACTGCATCCCTTGGTTTGTACTGCCTATAATGCTGACTTTGACGGTGACCAAATGGCCGTTCACGTCCCACTGACCCTGGAAGCCCAGCTCGAGTCACGGGCGTTGATGATGTCAACGAATAACGTGTTGTCTCCTGCTGATGGCCAACCCATTATCGTACCGAGCCAGGACGTTGTTCTTGGTGTTTACTACATGACCCGTGAAAAGGTTAATGATCTTGGCGAAGGTATGGCCTTTGCTGATGTCGAGGAAGTGTCACGCGCCTATCGTGGTGGCAAGGTCGGTCTGCAGGCCAGAGTTAAGGTTCGGGTCAAGGAAGTCATCAAGAACGAAGCCGGTGAATTCGTTAGCCAGCGACAGATCAAAGATACGACTGTCGGTCGGGCGTTGTTGTACGAGATTGTGCCAGACGGCCTCCCGTATGAACTGATTAACCGGACCCTTGGCAACAAGGATATGTCGAGCTTGATCAATACCTGTTATCGAACAGTGGGTTTGAAAGCTACGGTAATCTTTGCTGACCAGCTGATGTATATGGGTTACGAGTATTCCACTCGATCCGGTGCCTCCATCGGTGTTGAAGACTTTGTGATTCCGAAAGAGAAGGCCCAGATTATTGAAGAAGCAGAAAGTGAAATTCGAGAGATCGAATCTCAATATGCTTCAGGTCTGGTGACCCAGGGTGAGAAGTACAACAAAGTGATCGACATCTGGACTCGAGCCAACGAGCTGGTCGGTGCTGCCATGATGAAGAATCTGGCGACCGAAAAAGTGATCAACAAAGACGGCGAAGAAGAAGTCCAAGGATCCTATAACAGTGTCTGGATGTATTCAGACTCAGGTGCTCGTGGATCACCGGCACAGATTCGGCAGTTAGCGGGTATGCGTGGTTTGATGACTAAGCCTGACGGCTCGATTATCGAAACCCCCATTACAGCTAACTTCCGTGAAGGACTGTCAGTGATGCAGTACTTTATTTCCACCCACGGTGCCCGTAAGGGTCTGGCCGATACGGCTTTGAAAACAGCGAACTCAGGTTACCTGACTCGTCGTTTGGTAGACGTTTCCCAGGATCTGGTCGTCACCGAAATAGATTGTGGCACAGACAACGGTCTGATCATGACCGCTGTGATTGAAGGCGGTGATGTGGTCGAGCCTCTGGGTAACCGCGTATTGGGTCGAGTCGTGGCTGCGGACGTCTTTAATGCGGCGGGCGATGATATCTTGCTGGCTCGCGGCACGTTTATTGATGAAGCGGGTGTTACTCGGCTGGAAGGCATGGGCATTGATGAGATCAAGGTGCGTAGTGCGATTACCTGTGAGACTCGATACGGTGTCTGCAGTAATTGTTATGGGCGTGATCTAGGTCGCGGCCACTTGGTGAATATCGGTGAGGCGATTGGTGTTATTGCCGCGCAATCTATCGGTGAGCCAGGCACTCAGCTGACGATGAGAACGTTCCACATCGGTGGTGCGGCGTCACGGGCCACAGCGATCGACAACATTCAGGTCAAGCACACGGGTACGATCCGTTTACATAACCTGAAAATCATTCAGAAGAAGAACGGTGACTATGTCGCGGTATCGCGCTCTGGTGAAGTGGCTGTCGCTGATGAAACAGGGCGAGAGCGCGAACGCTATAAGATTCCATATGGTGCGGTTCTGAAGAAAGGCATCGACGATCCTGTTGTCGCCGGTGAAATCGTGGCTAACTGGGATCCGCATACACACCCCATCGTCACCGAGGTGGCGGGTAAGGTTTTGTTTGACAACATGGATCAAGGTATCACGATTCGTCGCCAGACAGACGAGCTAACCGGCTTGTCGAGCATCTCTGTTATCGATCCGAAAGATCGCCCCACTGCCGGTAAAGATACCCGTCCAGCGGTTCGATTAGTGGATGACGAAGGCAACGCCTTGCTGCTCGCTGGTACAGACGTTCCAGCACACTATTTCCTCGAGGCGAATGCGATTTTGAGTCTCGAAGATGGAGCGCATATTGAAATCGGTGACGTTATTGCTCGAATTCCTCAGGAAAGCTCTAAGACTCGAGATATCACTGGTGGTTTGCCACGGGTTGCCGACTTGTTCGAGGCGCGAAAGCCGAAAGATTCCGGCGTCCTCGCTGAAATCAGCGGTACCGTGAGCTTCGGTAAGGAAACTAAAGGCAAGCGGCGCTTGATTATCACGCCAACGGATACCAGTGAATTGCCAGCAGGTTCAGATCACTACGAGGTGTTGATTCCGAAATGGCGCCATATGTCCGTATTTGAGGGTGAATTTGTTGCTAAGGGTGAAGTGGTATCTGATGGTCCAGAAAATCCCCATGACATCTTGCGTTTGAAGGGCGTCGAAGCGCTGACGCAATATATCGTCAAGGAAATTCAAGACGTTTATCGCCTGCAGGGTGTGACGATCAACGAAAAGCATATTGAGGTAATTGTTTGCCAGATGCTGCGTAAAGTTGATGTGCATGATGCTGGTGAGTCGAAGATGATCAAAGGCGAGCAGGTCGAATATGTCCGCGCGCTGGAAGAGAACGATCGTCTGGCAGCAGAGAACCTGCAAGTCCTCAAGTATGAACGCGTGTTGCTGGGGATTACTAAGGCAGCGCTGGCCACTGAGTCTTTTGTCTCAGCGGCCTCGTTCCAGGAAACAACTCGGGTATTGACCGAAGCTGCAGTGACGGGCAAGAAAGATTATCTGCGCGGTTTGAAAGAAAATGTGATTGTTGGGCGTTTAATCCCGGCGGGCACGGGCTTGAAATACCACGAAGATCGACGTCGCAAGCGCGAAGCGATCAAGTCGGGTACGGAAGAGCGCACGGTCAGCGCTGCAGAAGTGGAAGCAGCATTGCGTAAAGAGCTGAACCAGAGTGTAACCGAGCAACAAGCACCAACGACTGAGGATTTTTAATCAGGCGTGATCAAGCAGTCGGTGCTATCGACTGCTTGATAAATCCGGTGTGTGACGGGGAGCAATAGCCCCTTGGCGCAGATCGACTGTTGACTAGTTGGGGCGGCATCATTAGAATTCGCCCCTCGCTTTGACAGGCTCTCGACGCGTGGTCACTTTTACGCTAACAGGGCTGGTCATTTTGTTATTTTAGGTGGAGTTATCATTTTATGGCTAGAATCAGCCAATTGGTTCGCAAGCCCAGGCAGCGTAAGGTCGTAAAGAGCGATGTACCTGCTCTACAATCATGCCCGCAACGCCGTGGTGTTTGCACTCGCGTCTATACAACGACGCCAAAGAAGCCGAACTCGGCATTGCGTAAAGTTTGCCGGGTGCGCCTGACCAACGGTTTTGAGGTGACCTCATATATCGGTGGTGAAGGACACAACCTGCAGGAGCACAGTGTTGTATTGATCCGTGGCGGTCGTGTAAAAGACTTGCCAGGTGTTCGATATCACACGGTACGTGGTACGTTGGATACCACTGGCGTAGCAAAACGTATGCAGGGACGATCCAAGTACGGTACGAAACGACCCAAGTCCTGATCAAATTAGTTTTGTATTATCGACCGTGTCATCTGGCGTGGTCGGAGTAAGGCCGGGTATTAATCCCGGGTTAACCTGAAAATAAGGAATAGAGCAATGCCCAGACGTAGAGTCCCGGAAAAGCGGCAGATCCTGCCGGACCCGAAATATGTAAACCTTACCCTCGCGAAGTTCATGAACCACGTGATGGTCAGCGGTAAAAAATCAGTGGCCGAGCGCATCGTTTATGGCGCATTGGACCGCATCAAAGACCGTACTAACGGCAATCCTATCGAAGTTTTCGACGCCGCTCTTGAGGCCGTCGCACCATCGGTGGAAGTAAAATCCCGTCGAGTTGGTGGCGCAACCTATCAAGTTCCTGTTGAAGTTCGCGTCTCACGTCGAACAGCGTTAGCCATGCGTTGGCTGGTGGATTCGGCGCGTAAGCGTGGCGAGAAGTCCATGGCCCAGCGCCTGGCTGGTGAGCTTATGGATGCAGCCGAAGGCCGTGGTTCAGCAGTTCGCAAGCGTGAAGATACGCATCGTATGGCGCAAGCTAATCAGGCGTTCTCACACTACCGTTTCTAACCCCGGGCGTTACTAGTCCTGGGTCGTTGCATAAACACCGGAAAAGACGCCAGTGCCTAGAACGACACCGATCAAGAGATACCGCAATATAGGAATTGTGGCGCACGTCGACGCGGGTAAAACCACGACGACGGAGCGCATCCTGTTTTATACGGGTATCTCCCACAAGATTGGTGAGGTCCATGACGGCGCGGCTGTTATGGATTGGATGGAGCAAGAGCAGGAGCGAGGCATTACGATCACTTCTGCGGCTACCACTGCCTTTTGGCAGGGTTCGGCGAAACAATTCGAAGAACACCGCATCAACATCATCGACACCCCTGGTCACGTCGACTTCACCATTGAAGTTGAGCGTTCGCTGCGCGTGCTGGATGGCGCCGTGGTGGTCTTTTGCGCGACCTCCGGCGTTGAACCTCAGTCTGAAACCGTTTGGCGTCAGGCGAACAAGTACGAAGTGCCAAGGTTGGTTTTCGTCAACAAGATGGACCGTGCCGGGGCCAACTTTCTGCGTGTTGTTCAACAGATTGAAGATCGTCTCGGTTCGACCCCCGTGGTTTTGCAGTTGGCCATCGGTGCCGAAGAAGCCTTCAGGGGCATTATCGATCTGCTGAAGATGAAGGCTGTTTACTGGGATGGCGATGATATCGGTCTGACCTTTGAGGAACAGGATATTCCCGAGGATATGCAGGCACTGGCTGAAGAGTACCGTGAAAAAATCCTTGAAGCGGCGGCTGAGGCCGACGATGAATTAATGGAAAAATACCTGGAGGGCGGTGAGCTGACCCTTGAGGAAATTAAAGGCGCGCTCCGCAAGCGAACCCTGGCAAACGAAATTGTGCCGGCGCTCTGTGGTTCTGCGTTCAAGAACAAGGGTGTTCAGACCATGCTCGATGCGGTGGTGGAATACCTGCCGGCACCCGATGAGGTTAAGGCGATCCATGGCTATCTCGATGAAGCCGGTGAAGTGGATGGTTACCGTCGCGCTGATGACGAAGAGCCCTTTGCCGCGTTGGCGTTTAAGATTGCTACAGATCCATTTGTCGGTGCGCTGACTTTCTTTCGCGTTTATTCGGGTATCTTGAAGACGGGCGATGCGGTTTATAACCCAATCAAAGGCAAGCGAGAGCGGGTCGGTCGAATGGTGCAAATGCACTCCAACGATCGCAAAGAGATTAATGAAGTCCGGGCTGGTGATATTGCGGCCGCCATTGGCTTAAAGTTCGCCACTACTGGTGATACGCTTTGTGCTCAGGACGCGCTAATTACCCTGGAACGAATGGATTTTCCTGAGCCCGTCATACATGTCGCGGTCGAGCCTCGATCGCAGGCTGATCAGGAGAAGATGGGAGTTGCCTTGAGCAAGCTGGCAGCCGAGGACCCCTCCTTTAGAGTCAGAACTGACCCTGAGTCTGGCCAAACAATTATCGGTGGAATGGGTGAGCTGCACCTAGACATCATTGTCGATCGAATGAAGCGCGAGTTTGGTGTCGAGGCCAATATCGGTAAACCCCAGGTTTCCTATCGAGAAACCATTCGTGCTGAAGTTGAGATTGAAGGCAAGTTCGTGCGTCAGACCGGTGGTCGAGGCCAATACGGCCATGTGTGGTTGCGACTTGAACCCTATGATGGCGAGTCTGGTTATGAATTCGTCGATGCTGTTGTCGGCGGTGTTGTGCCGCGGGAATATATCAGCGCGGTGGATAAGGGTATCCAAGAGCAGATGTCGAACGGCGTCGTCGCGGGCTATCCGTTGCAAGGCGTTCGCGCAACATTATATGACGGCTCTTATCATGATGTTGATTCAAGCGAAATCGCGTTTAAGATTGCCGGGTCTATTGCCTTACGAGACGGTGCCTTGTTGGCAAAGCCGGTACTCCTAGAGCCGGTCATGAAAGTTGAAGTCGTGACGCCTGAAGATTATTACGGCGACATCATCGGTGATCTTAATCGGCGTCGCGGTACGGTCCTAGGTATGGAAGATGTGCCTGCCGGCAAGTCGGTGACGTCAGAGGTGCCGCTGTCCGAGATGTTTGGTTATGCTACCGACATGCGTTCTGCAACGCAGGGCCGTGCAACCTTTTCCATGGAGTTTGCACAGTATAAAGAAGTGCCAGACAATATTGCTGAGGCCATAATCAGTAAATCACGATAACCGATAGCACATTCAATGTTTGCGAGGTGAAAAATGGGTAAAGAGAAGTTCGAGCGTAATAAGCCGCACTTAAATGTCGGCACGATTGGTCACGTTGACC
>DGOD01000204.1:28965-33363 GCA_002389265.1 Gammaproteobacteria bacterium UBA4475 | reverse complement strand
GGGGCGGTCATTCGAAGTTTCACTGCTCATGGTAGCGCTCATCATCGCAAAGCTAAGATTATAGCTGTTATTCAGGCTGGAAACGAACTTCGCCGACTCGCCATCGATCGCTCTGTCTAATCTCCCTTGCCGGGAACGTATCGATACTGATAGGGTCAAATCTGACTCTCACTTTTTTGGCTCGCCTCTCATCATGACTGCCTTGCACCTCGCTACGATTTCCAAGCTGACTTTGCCTTGGCGACGACTTGATTTTTCAACACTCGCCACTGCCTCGCTGATCCTGTCTCTCATGCTGGCCGGCATACCCGGGGCCCAGGCCGCACAAAACCAGAACCTGCCCCAATTTGGCGATACCACATCAGCCATTATCTCACTGGCTGAAGAACGCGAATTAGGCCAGGAATTCCTGCGTTCGCTGCGCGCTCAGGCACCGCAGGTGAGAGACCCTCTGATGCAGAGCTATCTGGAGCACCTGATTTACAAACTCGCCTCTCACAGCCGGCTCGAGGACCGACGACTGGACCTGCTGATCATTGACGATACTGCGCTGAACGCTTTTGCCGCGCCAGGCGGCATTATTGGCATCAATCTCGGTTTGTTCCTGGTGGGTGAGAGTGAAAACGAAATTTCATCGATTCTCGCTCACGAATTGGCCCACCTGAGCCAGCGCCATTTCGCCCGCGGGCTTGAGGCAGGTCGTGGTGCTAATTTGAAAAATCTGGCCGGTCTGCTAGCAGGCGTGGTACTAATGTCAACCACCGGCGGTAGTGCAGGTATGGCAGCTATCAGTGCCGGTCAAGGCCTCGCCGTAAACGAGCGCCTGCGCTACAGTCGCTCACGAGAGGCCGAAGCAGACAGAGTAGGGATTGATACGCTGATTGACGCAGAAATGGACCCGCGCGCCATGGCTTATATGTTTGAGCGGCTGGAGCGTGCAAATCGCTTCAATACCACCCGCATACCTGAATTCCTTTTAACTCATCCAGTAACCAAGGATCGTATCGCCGACTCCTACAACCAGACTCGCGGCTACCCCGCAAAAATCTGGCCGCAGAATCTTGATTTCCAATTAATGAAAGTACGGGCCATGGCCAGGGGCAACGAAACAAATACTGACCTTATTAAACGTTTCGAGGCCGGCGCAAAGAACTCAGATCCTGTGATCAAAACCGCCTACCAATACGGTCAGGTTCTGGCGCTTATAGACGCGGGCAGGGTCGACGATGCGCAACGGCTACTGGACCCTTTGATGGCGCAATACGAAGGTAAAATCGCGTTCACGCTCGCGGCGGCAACATTGAACATCAAAGCCGAGCGCTATGCACAAGCCGAGGATATTTTGCAGCGGGCACTAAGCATCAACATTAATAATTACCCACTGACGATGAGTTATGCCAACGTCCTGATGCACACTAAGCAGGCTGACAAGGCCGTCGCAGAACTCGGCAAACTCACCAAAGAACGTCCTAACGATATTAATGTCTGGTACCTGTTAGCGGAGGCCTACGGCCTGGCCAACGATGTTATTGGTGTTCATGAAGCTCGCGCCGAATACTTTGTCATGGTTGGAAACCTTGACCAAGCGATCAAACAGCTAGGTTACGCCATCCCGCTGGCCCGAGACAATTTCAGCCTCACCGCCAGACTTCGCGAGCGAATCAAAACTATCCATGAGCTTCGCCGCGGCCAACGCTCATCCTGATTCTGTTGCTAGCGGAGGCCAATAATGCTGTCACTATCGGCTGGTGCCCCGCATCTATTGCACGTTTATTAGACGCTTATTGCACCCTCGTCTATAGGCATTCTTAGCGACTGCATTCTTACCGACTACAGGATTACCGTTTGGCCCGCAGACGATAGTCGTCGGAGTTGGCGAATGACACCATACGCTCGAGCGGCACTAGGGCTCGGCGGGCGATCTCGGCCTCTACTGTTACCTCATTAGTACCCGCCGCCAGGCTCCCATAAAGATTTTGCAGCTCATTCATGCCCATCCAGGGGCAATGGGCGCAGCTACGACAGGTCGCACTGGTACCGGCAGTGGGCGCTTCGATAAACGTCTTCCCCGGCGCCACCTGGCGCATTTTATGGAAAATTCCTCGATCGGTGGCAACAATAAAATGACTATTCGGCAGGTCTCTGGCCGCATTGATAATTTGGGTTGTGGAACCCACGACATCCGCCAAGGCCACAACGCCTGCTGGTGATTCCGGATGAACCAGTACCGCGGCATCAGGATAAACATTCATCAGATCCCGCAGGCCTTTGGCCTTGAACTCCTCATGGACGATACAGGCTCCGTCCCACATCACCATATCCGCACCGGTCTCATTCTGGATATAGCTACCCAGATACTTATCCGGCGCCCAGAGAATTTTCTCTCCCTGGTCCATCAAATGCTCCGCGACCTCCAAAGCAATACTGGAAGTGACCACCCAATCTGCACGGGCCTTGACTGCCGCTGATGTATTGGCATAAACCACAACGGTACGATCAGGGTACTGATCGCAAAATGCAGAAAACTCGCCTATCGGGCAGCCCAGATCCAATGAACAGGTCGCCTCCAACGTCGGCATCAATACCCGCTTCTGTGGGCTGAGAATCTTTGCGGTCTCACCCATAAAGCGCACACCCGCCACCACCAGCGTGGTGGCGTCTGACTGGCTGCCAAAACGCGCCATTTCGAGCGAGTCAGCGACGCAACCACCGGTCTCCTCTGCCAACTCTTGAATATCATCAGCCGTATAGTAATGCGCCACCAGAACCGCATTTTGAGCTTCAAGCAGTTCCTTAATCCTGATTTTATAATCCTGAACTTCAGCCGCCGTCATGGTCTGGCTCTGGTGCAGCGGTACATCAAATGCAATATTGGCCATGTTATTCATACCTCACGGAGATTCGATGTCTAATTATACCTAATTCGCCAAAAGATAGATCAATATAGGCAGACCATCAGGACTGCGAGTAAACTGGGGGAACATTAAGAGATGCGCACTCCCATGCCAAGCATAGTTTTTCTCATTGCCAAAACCGACGTTGTCATCGACGATAATTACCAACGCTTCGCCAATGAAATGTGTAAGCAGAACTACTCAGTCTATATCGGCTTTACCGACTCCCTCGCCATGCAGGCCTCCCAGGTGGTTGCCGATGTTTTCCTGCTGGAGACACCACTAATCACGGGCGCGCCCTTTCCTTCAGCGACCACCATGCCACTCCAGACGCTCGACAACATTTGGCTTTTATCCTTGGGTTTACGCAACAACTTTCTAGACAAGTTCCAACTGCTGTATGCCCTGGAGGGACAATGTCGAATCATCAATTCTTTGACTGCCATCATGCATTTCAAGAGCAAGTACTTACTCGCCAGTCATCCGCAGATTTTCCAACACCCCGAATTGTTTGCTGCAACTGACCCACAGGCACTCTACCAGCATATGCTTGAGCGTGAACGAGTCGATCCTGGCCAGCGCTGGATAGTCAAACCACCGGCTGGCAGCCTGGGACGCAGCGTATTTTTGCTCAGCACCCAAGATCCCAACGCCCAGGTGATTCTCGAAACGCTGACAGGTGTTGACGCTGATCAGTACTGCTTGATGCAACCCTATGTAAAGGAAATCGAAGCCGGTGAGAAGCGAGTTCTGATTGCCGGTGGCGAACCCGTGGGCCAATATTTGCGCCGAGCAGCAAAGGACCATCGAACTAATCGCATGCAAGGCGCAGCGCTCAGCACCTGCGAACTCACCAGTATGGAACGGACTTATTGTCGAAAAATTGGCGCATTTCTTGTTGAGCAAGGCGTTGAGTTTGCCGGGTTAGACCTAGCTTACCCTTGGGTCATAGAGTTTAATGTCATCAACCCAGGCGGGTTACTCACCATCGAGCAGCTCACGGGCATCGATCATTGCCGACGAATCATTGAGCAGATTTTCACCACCCATGCTCATCGTCCAGCCGGCAGCATCAACCACTAAACAAATAACGCAACTCGCGCTTGAGTTTTAAACGTAAACCGTTATGATACCCGCTCTTCTTTTGGGCCGATAGCTCAGTTGGTAGAGCAGCTGGCTTTTAACTAGTAGGTCCCGCGTTCGAGTCGCGGTCGGCCCACCATTTCAAGATGTACAGGTGGTTACCCCCTAAGAAGTGCCCCTACAAATGGAGATCACCCCCCACGAATAACGCAAAACTCGGGGGGTGTTTCTTCATGTTATATACGAAATAATGGGGCAGTATAACGGCGTAAACTCGCCTGATGCTCAGTATCATCTGCCGGTCAAATTCCTAGCTCAAATTGAATTCCTTTGCCTCGCCCAAGGATGCAGCCTGTTGTGGGCGCGACTATAGAACCCTGACGTGGAAGGATTACGTCAATACGCTACCTAGATACACTAC
>DGOD01000204.1:0-28947 GCA_002389265.1 Gammaproteobacteria bacterium UBA4475 | reverse complement strand
TAGATTACACCGATAGACTTTCCTGGTAATCGCCAGGCCAGTTTATCTGTCAGCAGTCGTTGTGCTCCCATGGCTGCTTGAAGGCTGCGGCTTGAACCAGGCGGCCGAAAGGCTATTTAGCCTCGAGGAAAATAACGGGTAGGATCCGGTGCACCAGCCGCCTCAAAGCCGGCTCGGCGAATTCTGCAGCTATCACACTCTCCACACGCCCCACCCGATTCATCCAACTGATAGCAAGAGACAGTTTGTCCGTAATCAACGCCGAGACCCAGACCGACCTTGATAATCGCCTCCTTACTCAGCGCAATTAGCGGCGTATGAATGTGCAGACGCCCACCTTCGACACCGATACGGGTCGCCAGGTTTGCCATGGTCTCAAAGGCCTGGATAAATTCAGGGCGACAATCAGGATATCCAGAATAATCAACGGCATTGACACCGATAAAGATATCCAGAGCCTCCAGCACTTCGGCATAGGCGAGCGCGTAAGCCAGAAATACTGTATTGCGAGCCGGCACATAAGTCACCGGAATGTCAGACGGCTCGTTCGCTGCGACGACAGTTGGCACCGCAATATTACGGTCGGTCAGTGCAGAGCCACCAAATCCGGCGATATCCACAGACACCACTTTATGGTGGGCCGCGCGCTTTGAAGCTATCTGGCCGGCAAACCGAATTTCCGTTAAATGGCGCTGGCCGTAGTCAAAGCTCAGACAAAAACACTCAAAACCTTCAGCCTGAGCCATCGCCAGGGTTGTCGCAGAGTCCAGGCCACCAGACAGCAGTACGACCGCTCGAGGCCGAGTGATAGGCGCATCAGACACCGGGCTTATCTCCCCAGAGTATCTTGTGCAATTGCATCTGAAATCTGACTGGCAGTTGCTCCGCGAGAATCCACTCTGCCAATTCGGTAGCGTCTTGTTGACCGACACTCGGCGAAAACAACACATCGCCCACACGATCCAACAGCTCATATTCGCGCACTTTAAAACTGGCCCAATTGAAGTCCTGCCGATCACAAATCACAAACTTCACCTGATCCTTGTTCGCCAGCAATGCCAAATTGGTGTACAAATTGCGGCTCACCTCGGCAGATCCAGGGGTCTTCAGATCCAGGACAATTGAGACTCTTGGGTCGACGCCAGCAATATCTAGTGCGCCACTGGTTTCAAGCGACACCTGATAACCCGCATCGCATAGGCCCACCAACAAGGGCAAACAGGCTGGCTGAGCCAACGGTTCACCGCCAGTTACCGTCACGTAACGAGCACCAAAGCCCGCCACCTGCTCAAGCACTTCTTCCAACGAAGTCATGGTGCCTCCGCTGAAAGCATAGGCTGTGTCGCAGTACTGGCAGCGTAACGGACAACCCGTCAAGCGCACGAACACTGTCGGCAAGCCACTGGTTCTTGCTTCACCCTGGAGCGAGTAGAATATCTCTGTAATTCTTAGCATAGCGTGTCGAACTTGGATCTATCTATTAGGGTCTATCTATAAGGATCTAGCAGCAGCGCAAAAGCCTGCTCAGATGATGAGACGGATGACTATTGGCAGTTGACCATTCCATCGCGTAAATAACTGCTCGCCAACTTGGCAACGGACTTGCCTTGGTATTGCTCAATGACCTTGTTCAGCAGTTCTTTCGCTTTGTCACAATCACCCATAAGGTGATGGACCTTGCCCAGCTTGAACGATGCATCAGGCACTTTACGGTGATCAGGGAAAAAAGTAATGACCTGCACAAACGCCTGACGCGCATTCTCATATTCGGGGGTTGGCATCGCGGCATAAACTTCACCCATCCAATAATAGGCATTAGGGGCGAAGTCCCCATTGGGAAAGCGGTCGATCACAGCCTGTAATTGCGTGATGGCAAGGCCGTATTGTCGATTTCGAATCAGCTCCAGCGCAGTATCGTAGAGAGATTTTTCGCTCTGGTCAGAATCAACTGGCGCTTCCTCAACAGCTACATTGCCGGGATTATTAATGACCTCCGGATTGCCTGCGTCAGTGTCAGGCACTACGCCAAGCTTGCCCACGGCCAACCGCCTACTCAAATCCTGAAACCGACTATCGAGCTCCAGATAACGATCGTCCTGAATTTTCTTCATTCTTTTAAGCTGATACTGCAGGTCTTCAACCAGCCCGCGCAAGGTCTGCACTTCCTGCTCAACCAACTGCGACTGATACTCCGCATCAATACCCGCCGACGGACTAACGTTTTCAATTGGCGGCTGAAACGGTAACTGTTGGATAGCAGACACGTTGCGCGTTTCAACCCTAATGGCATCGTTAGTAGCCGCAAACAAAAATGGCGCACTAGTCAGCATCAACAGACCCAGCACACCACTTTTTAACAGGCAGACACTACGCATCGGAATAGCCCGCAACCCTATTTATCGGTAAACGACTTCAACTCGGCGATTCATCGCCCAGGCCGCTTCATTGTGACCACCATCTACTGGCTTCTCTTCACCATAGCTAATCACTTCGATCTGCGAACGAGGGGCCCCTTCGGCAACCAGGTAAGCACGCACAGCATTTGCTCGACGCTCACCCAAGGCGAGGTTGTATTCACGAGTGCCACGCTCATCGGCATGACCTTCAAGGCGAACTCGTAATGTCGAATCGTCTTTCAATACCATCGCATGCTTACTTAGCTCCATATGACCCGCACGTTTGACGATGGTCTGATCAAAGTCAAAGTAGAAAAGCCCTTGCAGCTGTTCCATTCCATCCATACCACCAGCAGCAGGCACGGAAATCTTGCCACCGCTGACCATAGGTCGCTTAACCTCTGCAACCACAGGCGCTTCAACTACTGGCGCAACTACCACCGGCGCTACTTCTGCCACAGGCTCTTCCACCTCTGTTTTCGACGCACAGCCAGCTAGAACAAAGGCTGCAAAACTGATTGCCATGACACCACGTGTTGTTATTCTTAGCATAATTAGCTCCTGAAAATCGCTGATAGCAGATTAAAGCACAATTTAAACTCGAAAAGCATACGATTACGTCACATTTCGGAACGCATATTCTATCAGAACTACTCCGAAATTGGTTTAAACATTCGCCGTTTTTGTGGCGACCAAGCGGGTTCTCGCACATCACCTTCACTTGAAGGCAAATTAAACTTTACGCCGCCATCAACAGAGACAGCCGCCAAAATTCCCTCACCGCCATATTGAGTCGCGTAAATCAACATACTGCCGTTAGGTGCAATACTCGGTGATTCATCCAGGCTTGTCTCAGTTAACACCGTCACACGACCGCGAATCAGATCCAGCATCGCGATATGGAATACCCCTTCCCGACGATGCACCATGACGATACCACTGCCATCAGGCAAAACACTGGCCTTGGCGTTATAGTCGCCCTCGAAGGTCAGCCGTTCGATCGATAGATCGTCTAGCTGAATCTGGTAAATCTGCGGCTGCCCTCCCCGGTTAGACGTAAAAATAATGCCCTTACCATCTGGGCTCCAAGACGGCTCAGTATCAATACCATAATGTCTGGTCACCCGCCGCAGCCGCCGGTCGGCAATAGTAAGGATGTAGATATCGGGGTTACCATCTTTTGACAAAACCACTGCTAACTGCTTGCCATCAGGCGAAAATGCCGGCGCACCATTCAGCCCGGGGAAATTCGTTAATTGCTGTCGCGTGCCATTGACCACATCGCGCAAAAATATTGCCGGTCGACTGTCCACTTCGAAGGATACATAGGCGATATAACGGCCATCTTGCGACCAACTCGCCGAAAGAATTGGCTCCTTGGATTCCAGCATGGTCTCGACTCGATGGCCATCGGCATCAGCGATATTCAGCCGATAACGGCGATCAGTGAGCGGGCCCAAGGCAGTCACGTACATGATTTGGGTCGAAAATGCCCCCTCGATGCCTGTGAGAATTTTAAACACGCTGTCGCTGGCATAGTGTGCCATATCGCGCATCTCGCTGGCCTCACCCTCGATGGTCTGGCGAAGTTCCACCGATTGCTTGAAGACATTATATAAGGTGTAGGTCAAACGGTAACGATCACCTACTGGTGACACATGCCCAATCACCAGATACTCAACGTTCAGTAAACGCCAATCGCGATTGAAAATTTCTGCAGGTTCATGGGGCAAACTCAGCATCTGACTGGCAGGTAAACTCTCAAACCGGCCGCTGAGCACTAAGTCAGCATCGATGATGTCGCTGATATTTTCTGGCAGCCTGCCAGCGCCCCGCCAATCAAACGGGACGACGGCCACCCTCAACGCATTATCAACCCCTTGGGTTACTTCAATCCGCAAATCTGCCAGCACGGATTTGACGGGGATACAGACGACTAGCAGAGTGATCAGGTAAGCGTTTAGTTTCATTGAATTCCTATTACAGTCTTAGATCTTCAGGCCTGAACATGACCTCAAATTCGCGGAAATTACGTTCAAATTGCGCTGAATTGGTAGGCACAATAAAGCGTTCGGCTTTACGGACCGCCAGCATCGCTGAACGATCAAACGCCTCGTTACCACTCGAGGTTTTCAGCGTTACGTCAACCACTTCCCCAGTGGGCACTAAAAATACCGTTAACAAGACCTGCATGCCATTTCGCGCACTCGGTGGTCTTGACCAGTTCTGAATAATTTCACGCTGGATCTGCGACACGTAAGCCATGGCCTTTTCATCATCAGTCACTGCTAATCGATAGTCCTGTTCCTCGCTGAGGGCACGGGCCAGATCTTGCTCCGTTGCCACTTTAGCCTCCTTGGCCTCCTGCGCTAGTTTCTCTTCAGCCCGCTTTTCTTCAGCCTGCTGCGCCGCAGCCAACATGGTCTCCAAGCGCGATTTTTTTGCAGCCTGACTTGCCTTGGCCGCAAGATCAGCCTTCACCTTGGCATCCTGATCTAATTGCGCTCGACGTGCTGCGTCTCGCTGCTTTGCCAGTCGAGCCTTGGCTTGACGGCGCTGCAGAGCAGCGTCAGCCAGCTTTTGTTGTTTGACCTTATGCGGGTTTTCCGCCACTAGTGCGGCCTTAATGTAGTAATGCTCTACCGCAGCAGAGGCACTTGGCGCCGCCTCATCCCAGTTGACTAACAATAAGGTGATGACGCCGACATGCACTGCCAAGGCCAATACCGCAGGCACAATGTAGGTTCTGATCGAACTCATAATGCTATCCCGGCGGTTCTGTGATGAGACCCACACTCCCAGCCCCTGCCTGTTGCAAAACATTCATCAAGTTCACTACAACACCATAGTTGAGGGCCTGATCGCCCTCCACCAGCACCTTGATGTCGGGATTTGCCTGAATAATCTTCGCTGCGCGTTCACCGATCAACTCGAGCGCGACACTTTGCTCCTCATCACCCACGTTGATGTAGTAGGTTGAATCTGCTTTAACCGAGACAACCAGTGTCAGTTCATTCTCACTCACTGACAGCGGTCCTGAGGCGGCATCCGGTAGATCAACATTGATGCCCTGGGTCATCATAGGCGCAGTCACCATAAAAATAACCAATAGCACCAATGTCACGTCGATGTATGGGACGACGTTGATCTCAGCCATGGGCTTTCTTCTTGCTGCTTTGGCCATTATTAATCCTGTCGACGAATGCCGCGGTACAAGATACCGCTGAACTCATCAGTAAAAGCGTCGAGTCGATTCACGATAACTTCAACCTGGGCAGCAAAACGGTTGTAGGCAATCACTGCGGGAATGGCTGCAAACAGACCGATCGCAGTGGCCACCAACGCCTCGGAAATACCCGGCGCTACCACAGACAGACTGGCTTGGTTGACTGTTGCCAGTCCTCGAAAAGAATTCATAATGCCCCAGACGGTACCGAACAGACCAATGTAAGGGCTGGTTGAGCCAACTGTCGCCAGAAACGGCAAACTTGTTTCCATACGTTCCTCTTCTCGCAACAAGGCAACCCGCATGGCCCGCTGCACGCTCTGCATAATGCGATCGGGATCTGCCTCCTTTTGCTGGCGCAGACGCGTAAATTCCTTGAAACCCGCGACAAAAATAAGCTCCATGCCCACGGGTTCACGCTCACTGGCTTCAATTTCCAGATAAATTTTGCGCAAATCCTTACCCGACCAAAACTCATCTTCAAAGGCGATAGACTCTCGCTTGATCGACGACAAGCTGAAGCCACGTTGAAAGATCATGACCCATGACACCATTGAGGCCAGAACCAATATGGCCATCACACACTGCACTACAATACTGGCATTTGTTACCAGGTCGATAATCGAAAGTGGCTCATTCACGGCAATTACTCTTTAGTCTCGCTCAGTTGGGATATCGTCAACTTGAAGCAACGGGCTGGCAGCAGGCATCGGCAAACCAAAATGCAGATAGGCATGACGAGTGGCCACCCTACCTCTTGGCGTACGCATTATAAAGCCCTGCTGAATCAAAAACGGCTCATAAACATCCTCAATGGTGTCACGTTCTTCGCCAATGGCCGCCGCCAAACTATCAACACCCACCGGCCCACCATCAAATTTCTCGATCAGCGCCATGAGCAGGCGTCTATCCATATGGTCAAAGCCATTAGCGTCGACTTTCAACATATTCAGCGCATCGTCGGCCACAGCCTTATCGATATGACCATTCGCTTTAACCTCGGCGAAATCACGTACACGCCGAAGCAAACGATTGGCAATTCGCGGTGTACCTCGAGACCGCAACGCTATCTCCTGAGCACCCGCTTGATCCGTCCGCACACCGAGCAGGTTCGACGAGCGAAGGATGATTTGAGCAAGATCATCGACCTGATAAAACTCAAGACGCTGAATAATTCCAAACCGGTCGCGCAAGGGAGACGTCAGCAAACCCGTTCGAGTGGTTGCACCAACGAGGGTGAATGGCGGTAAATCAAGCTTCAGCGTTCTTGCCGCTGGACCTTCACCGATGGTGATATCCACTTGAAAATCTTCCATCGCGGGATACAACACTTCCTCAATGGCTGGTGAAAGTCTGTGAATCTCATCAATAAACAGTACGTCTCCCGCCTCAAGATTGGTCAGCGCCGCAACTAGGTCGCCCTTTTTATCAATTACCGGCCCTGAGGTCGTTTTGATCTGCACCCCCATTTCATTGGCAATGATATTGGCCAAGGTTGTCTTACCCAAGCCCGGAGGACCAAATATCAGCGTATGATCGAGGTGCTCACTACGGCGTCTGGCAGCATCAATGAAGATAGTCATCTGCTCACTGACCTGCGGCTGACCGCGATACTCGCCAAAGGTTTTCGGGCGAATCGCCCAATCTTGAGTTGAATCTCCCTGGGTAGATTCTGGCGTTACCAGTCGATCCGATTCAATCATTGTCTGCCTGTCCCCATTCACCGGGTCTTAAACACCCAGTTTGCCACATTAGCGCTTATTCGGCAGGAGATACTGCACTTTAAGCGAGGGACTTCAACGCTTGGCGAATTAAGCGCTCAACGCTGACGTCCTGATCTTCGATCTGTCCCAGCGCCCTGGCTGCCTCCTGAGGTTTATAACCAAGACCGATGAGCGCTGCCTCGGCATCCGCAACCAAGTCAGGGGCTCGTTGAGCAGCAGGTAGCAACCCTTCCGTCAGGGCAGGTAATCGGTCACGCATCTCAATAATCAGTCTTTCAGCCGTTTTTTTGCCCACACCGGGCAGCGCCGTCAGTGCTTTGACGTCGTTATTCTGAATGCAGCGACTGAATGCCCTGGCATCCACACCAGACAGGATCGCTACGGCAAGTTTCGGTCCAACACCATTGACCTTAATGAGGGCACGAAACAGCTCGCGCTCCGAAGCCGTCGAAAACCCAAACAGCAGGTGCGCATCATCACGAACCACCAGGTGGGTATACAGCATCACTTCAGCACCGCTATCGCCGAGCTGAAAGAAGGTGGTCAAGGGAATATCAACCTCATAGCCAAGACCCTGCACATCCACAACCACTTGATGAGTGGACTTCTCTAAAATTTTACCCCTGACTCTACCGATCAATTGTCTGTTTTCCCTTCGCTACCAGAATGTTGTCCGAGGCTCACCATTCGACCTCGCCGAAAACTGTTTGCGCCTGCAATACGGCTAAGATTTTGCTGGGTATTAATATGGCACAACGCGATGGCCAGAGCGTCGGCGGCATCCTGCTGGGGTTGAGCCGGGAGTTTTAATAATGTCTTCACCATATGCTGAACCTGGCTTTTTTCCGCCGCACCGGTGCCCACTACTGCCTGTTTGATTTTTCGCGCCTCATATTCGAACACGGTCAAGCCCAGATTCGCTCCGGCAACGAGAGCAGCGCCTCGCGCCTGGCCTAGTTTTAAGGCAGACGACGCACTTTTAGCCATGAAGACCTTCTCGATCGCCATCTCTTGCGGACTGTACTGCTGAATAATTTCCGTGATCCCCGCAAATATCTCTGCCAATTTACCTGCCAGATCAGCTTTTGCGGCGGTTCTGATACAGCCACTCGCCACATACACTTGGCGCGGGCCTTGCGATTCGATCACTCCAAATCCCGTCACCAAGGATCCTGGGTCTATACCTAGAATTATTGTCATCGATGCTGCGTCATGAAAGTGCTTCTATTCCCGGGTGCACAAAGCAGCTTACCACACGCAAGGAGTGGAACAGATACTGGCTGCCGGCCTAGCCCTCTTCATTATCAGGGAAGCTGGCATTGGTATAGACGTTCTGAACATCATCCAGGTCTTCCAGATTGTCCATCAGACGAATGACTTTTTCGGCCATATCGGCATCAAGTTCACTATAGTTCTGTGGCAGCATGGCTATCTCAGCATTGACGGGCTCAAAATCTGCACTCATTAATGCGTCCTTGATGGACAGAAAATTTTCTGGCGTCGTCATCACTTCCACAGAACCATCTTCAGCGATGTCCACATCATCAGCACCCGCATCAATCGCCAGCTCCATGACTAATTCTTCATCCAGCCCAGGCGCGAAATTGAGCAGACCTTTGCGATCAAACAGATAGGCGACAGACCCATCGGTGCCCAGATTCCCCCCCGCTTTGGTGAAGGCATGGCGAACCTCCGCCACCGTTCGGTTACGATTATCGGTCATCGTTTCCACCAAAAACGCCACACCACCTGGACCGTAGCCCTCATAGGTCAAAGACACCAAATCGCTGCCCTCGAGGCCACCAGCACCTCTGGCTATCGCACGCTCCATGGTATCTTTGGGCATCTGCGAGGCTTTAGCCTTATCTACCACCGTACGCAGGCCTGGATTATCCTCCAACACCCCGCCACCATCTCGAGCGGCAACGGTCAGCTCACGAATGATTTTTGTGAATACCTTTGCCCGCTTAGCATCTTGACCCGCCTTGCGGTGCTTGATGTTGCTCCACTTGCTATGACCCGCCATCAGCCTTCTCCATCAGTAGTATCTTTAAATCCACCGCTTATACATGCCGCATCAGACAGGTTTACGAACCGCCACATGCAAGTCTTTGAGCTGTTGCGGATCAACTTCACTGGGTGCCGACGTCAACAAGCATGCCGCTGTTTGGGTCTTCGGAAATGCGATGACATCACGAATCGCATGAGATCCACAGAGCAACATGATCAGACGATCAAGACCGATGGCCAGGCCTCCATGAGGTGGCGCACCATAGCGCAACGCCTCAAGGAGAAAGCCAAATTTGACGTTGGCTTCATCATCAGACAATTTCAACACCTTGAAGATTTGCTGCTGCATCGAGGTCTGATGCACACGAATCGAACCACCACCCACTTCATGGCCGTTTATCACTACATCATAAGCCCTGGAAAGGGTCGCGCCGGGATTAGCGAGCATCTCGTCCATATCCCCCACAGGCTGGGTGAACGGATGATGAGTCGCTGACCAATTACCGGTCTTGTCCGCCTCAAACATCGGAAAATCAGTGACCCAGCAAGGCGCCCAGAGTCGAGTATAAAGATTCAAATCCTCGCCCAGCTTGTTACGTAGCGCACCGAGCGCATCGTTGACGATATCAGCCTTGTCGGCACCAAAAAAGATAATGTCCTTATCCTTCGCGCCGACACGGGCAAGAATATTCAACACCACTTCATCAGGTAAGAACTTCAAAATCGGTGATTGGAGACCTGCGACGCCGGCGTCAAGATCGTTGACCCGAATGTAGGCCAGACCTCTGGCACCATAAATACCAACGAATTTTGTATAGTCGTCGATCATCTTTCGAGTCAGCCGATCGCCCTGCTCCAGACGTAATGCGACAACTCGAGATCCGGAGTCAGAGGCCGGGCCGCTGAAGACCTTGAACTCAACTTCTTGCATGAGATCGGCCACGTCAACAAACTCGAGACCAAACCGCAGGTCCGGTCGGTCACTACCATACTTACGCTTAGCCTCGGCGTAAGTCAGCACTGGAAACGCCTCGAGTTCGACGTCGATGATCTCCTTGAACAATGCTCGAAACAGGTCTTCCGTCAGCGTCATGATCTGCTGCTCGTCCATGAACGTGGTTTCGATATCTACTTGAGTAAACTCTGGCTGGCGGTCCGCACGCAAATCTTCATCACGAAAACATCTGGCGATCTGGTAGTAACGGTCAAAACCAGACATCATCAATAGTTGCTTGAAGATTTGTGGGGACTGGGGCAATGCGAAAAATTGTCCCGGATGAGTCCGACTCGGCACCAGATAGTCGCGGGCACCCTCTGGCGTCGCTTTGGTCAGAATGGGCGTTTCGATATCCACAAAAGACCGGTCTTCAAGATAACGGCGAACAAAATGTGCCGTTTTTGACCGCAACCGGATTTTTTCCTGCATTTCCGGTCGACGCAAATCGATGTAGCGATACCGCAACCGAATATCTTCGCCGGCGTCGGAATGCTCATCCAACTGAAAAGGCGGTGTCTCCGCTGTATTGAGAATAATGAGCTCTTTGCCCAGCACTTCAATCATCCCTGTGCCCATTTTAGGATTGATTGCGGCCTGGTCACGGTGCCTGACACGGCCCTTGATGTTCAGGACATACTCATTACGCACTTGATCTGCAAGGGCGAAACTGGCGGCAGTATCAGGGTCAAACACCACCTGCACAATGCCTTCGTGATCTCGAATATCCAGAAATATTACACCGCCGTGATCTCGGCGCCGATGAACCCAGCCGCACAGGGAAACCTCTTCATCAATATGTGTGTCCCTTAACTGACCACAGTAGTGGCTACGCATTATCGTTACCTCAATTATCTAATGACTTCTTCGCCGGACTGGCGCTTTAACTCGAACAGCCGCCTAACTGGATGATGGCTTATTGCTCGACGTGCTGGAGCCAGTGGAGCCAGAGCCAGAGGAGGTGCCAGAGGAAGTGCCGGTGGAAGCACTGCTAGCACCACTCGACTTGCCGCCGGATGAACTCTTTTCACTTGCACCCGAGCTACTTGACCCAGAATCCCCACTTCCCGAGCTGCCAGACGAGGAGTCACTACTACTGCCGCCATGGAGCACATTCTTCTTCGAGCCAGTCTTAAAGTCCGTCTCATACCAGCCAGACCCTTTAAGCCTGAAGGCAGCGGCCGAGACCATCTTTTTCAATGCAGGCTTGTTACATTTTGGGCAAATCACAGGCGCCTCATCAGACAACTTCATGAGCTTCTCAATTCGATGCTGGCACTCTTCACACTGATACTCGTAGATTGGCACGACAAACCTTCCTCTATAATCGGACAATAGGGCAATTTTACGGAGAACTGCGGCCGCGCATTATACCTTAATATCACGCCATGGCGAGCGCCTACGACACGCCTCACTGGAGCAAAACTGCTTCAAGGGTGGCTTTCGTAAAAATACTCGAAGGAAATGCAAAAAACCTAGCCTAAACCTTGCGACACAAAAGCCAATCATATATAAAGACCCACATTGTCGCTGAGAGCAAAAAGCGCTTAAATTCAAGCACCAAACCTGCATCTCAACAACATTTAACACATATTTAACTCATATTCTTCATAACCATCTTTTTCATAACATTGATATTCAAAAAGGAATCACGAATGGCAGCCAAAAAGGCAATCGCAAAAAAGACAGTGACTAAAGCTAAAACTAAACCTAAAGCTGTTGCCAAGCCCGTTGCAGCACCGAAGAAATTGCCGGCAATCAAGGAAAAATACACGAAAAGCGCGATTATTGCCGAGATTTCTGCAAATGCTGATCTCAGCAAGAAACAGGTTACAGCGGTCTTCCAAGAATTGAATGACCTGATTGCACGACACGTTAAAAAAGGTGCCGTAGGCGAATTCACATTACCCGGCCTGCTTAAAATCAAGACAGTCAAGAAGCCAGCCAGCAAGGCTCGTAAGGGCGTCCCTAACCCTTTCCGTCCAGGCGAAGTAATGAACGTTGCCGCCAAGCCAGCCAGCACGAAAGTTAAAGTGCTGCCACTGAAAGGCTTGAAAGAACTCGCTTAAGCCACTGGCTTAAGCTGTGTTTAAAAAGGGCCGCATCAGCGGCCCTTTTTTTTACTTGATAGTTGCCCTTTTGAGCGACACCGGCTACGTGGCACCTATCATTTCCCTTGCCCAAATGCGCCAGTGAGCGATCCAACACAACAACTGCAGTATTCAGCACCTCAACTCCTTGCTAGAATCAGCGCCGTGATTAGCAGCCATAGCCGCGGCTCAACAACCGCAGGCCCGTGACGCAAACCTGAACAGATCCAACAGGTCAGCGGCACCAGTGATTAATATGTCTTTTAACAACTCTGAAATTATTATAGGTCACCACAGACAGCGATTATGAAAGCATCCAGCTACTCGATTTCGACCCTCAAGGAAACCCCCGCCGATGCTGAGGTCATCAGTCACCAGCTGCTTATACGCGGCGGATTGATACGCAAACTGGCATCCGGCATTTACAACTGGTTGCCCTTGGGTTTGCGGGTACTACATAAGGTCGAGGGTATTATCCGTGAGGAGATGGATAACGCCGGCGCACTGGAAGTCATGATGCCGGTGGTCCAACCGGCGGAACTGTGGGTCGAGTCTGGTCGTTGGCAAGAATATGATGATGGCCTGCTCTTGAAATTTGTTGACCGGCACAAGCGAGATTTCTGTATGGGACCGACCCATGAAGAGGTGATTACCGATCTCGCACGCAATGAACTCAAAAGCCACAAGCAGTTACCCATCAATTTTTATCAGATTCAGACGAAATTCAGAGACGAGACCCGGCCTCGCTTTGGCTTGTTGCGCGCTCGCGAGTTTCTAATGAAAGATGCTTACTCCTTTCATATGACTCAGGAAAGCTTGGGCGAGACCTACCAGCTGATGCACGAGACTTACAGCCGTATTCTCAAAAGAATGCATCTCGACTTTCGCCCCGTACTGGCAGATACCGGCAGCATTGGTGGTAGCGCCTCCGTTGAATTTCATGTTCTCGCGGACTCAGGCGAAGACACTATCGCGTTCAGCTCTGGTAGCGATTACGCTGCCAACGTTGAAATGGCCGAGGCGCTGGCACCGGCTGCTGAAAATGCCACCCCCGAAGAACTGACTGAGATCTCGACTCCTGGCCGCAAGACCATTGAGGACGTGGCTGACTTTCTGAAAATTGACCCAGCGCGAACGGTTAAGACTCTCATATTCAAGGGCAGCGAGACTCCATTGGTCGCCCTGGTGTTACGCGGCGATCATCAAATAAACACTATTAAGGCCGCTAAAATCGGCATGTTGGCCACGCCACTGACCCTCGCGAGTCCTGAAGAGATTCAAGCCGAGCTAGGTTGCACGGTGGGCTCCATTGGTCCGGTGGGTCTGAGCATACCTGTAGTCTCCGACCGCAACGCAGCCGCTCTGGTCAACTTCACCTGCGGCGCCAACAAAGATGACATCCACCTACAGAATGCTAATTGGGGCCGTGATGCCACCGCAACAGCGATATTTGACTTGCGCAATGTCGTTGAAGGCGATTCAAGCCCTGACGGGCTGGGCCAATTACAGCTCAAAAAGGGTATTGAAGTGGGTCACATCTTCCAGCTCGGTGAAAAGTATTCCAAGTCGATGAATGCAACGGTGCTTGATGAAAACGGTAAAGCTGCGCTGATGCAGATGGGTTGCTACGGGATGGGCGTCACGCGGTTAGTGGCGGCGATTATCGAACAATACCATGACGATAGAGGCATGATCTGGCCGACCTGCATCGCGCCGTTCCACGTCATTATCATTCCCATCAACAGCCACAAGTCAGCGGAGGTGGCTGCCACGGCAGAGTCTGTTTACGAGACTATGCGACAGCTCGGTATCGAAGTTCTGCTCGATGATCGGGAAGGTCCGAGACCCGGCGCAAAATTCGCCGATGCCGAGCTGATAGGCATACCCCACCGACTTGTTATCGGCGAACGCGGCCTGGCTACCCAGGTTGTGGAATACGTGAACAGACAGACCGGCGTGAGCAGCGAACTACCTGTCGAGGGTATCGCCAAGCACTTTAAGGTATTGCTTGAGCAAGAACTCGGTCTCTGAGCCAAGCAACGAAAGACAACCCTAGCAGGCCAGTTCGAAAACTACTCCAACGCTAAGACCGCCAGCAGTGACTCTCGGGTCTGAGGTCCAACCAGGGTAGCGAGCAATGCTCCCTGCGGGTCGAAGACCAAGGTCGTCGGCAGCACCTCGGGCATGACGACGCCCAACTGCGCGCTTGGATTCAAAGCAAACACGGGAAATGTGATCTGCATTTTTTGTACTTGCCTGAGTTGCTCAGCACCTTCAGGCGCATCGAAATTGACACCCCATACAGCAACTCGATCGTGAAACTCGTCAGCGAACGCATTCAATTCAGGAATCTCTCGAATACAAGGTGCACACCAGGTCGCCCAATAATTCACAACCAGATACCGACCTTTGAAATCATCAAACCGATGCTCGCCGCCTTGCACAGAATAAAACTCAGGCTGCTGGCAGCCCGAGAGCCCTAACATAAAAACTACAATCAGAAATTTTCTCATTCTTTGCTACCTAGACGGAACAGGGACTCAAGATCCATTTTAAGCAGATCCTGATTATGTTGATTAATATGCTGTATGTCGGCTGCCATTGCCACCTCCCAGGCGCTTGTACCTTTGACTGTCTCGGGTAGAGGCCAGCCTAATCGCTGATATAACTCCCATACGGATATTTCACTCAGATCTCTCGACAGTACCAGCCCGCCTTTGTCGACACTACGAATCAGATTAAGCTCGATCAGTCTCTGGCGATAGTCGTTCCAATGTTCCAGATCAATACGAGCGCCACAGCTTCGAATATCTTCATCCCCCACGACGGCCCCTCTGTGGTGCGCATGAAAAAACAACTCGAGGATAATGACAATTTGAAATAATGGCGCCTCCAGTTGACTGCCACCATCACGGCGATAGACGCCCAAGGCTTTAACTAGTTCCGCGCCCATTAGAACGATGGTCCATGAAACGTAAATCCACAGCAGGAACAATGGAACCGCAGCAAACGCCCCATAAATCACTTCAAAACTTGAGCGCGACATGACAAAGCCAAACAGATACTTTGCCATTTCAAACGCTATCGCAACGAGCAAGCCACCCACCACCGCATGTTTGAATGACACTGCACAATTCGGTACCACGACGTAGACCAGCGTCAACATGGCGGCACTCAGCAAAATCGGCAGATAACCGAGCGCGCCAGTGTACTGATCAACATCGGACAAGAATGGCATGGCCATCAAGTAGGTTGTGATCACAAACCCCATGCCCACCAAAATCGGCCCCAGCGACAATAAGGCCCAGTACATCAAAAACCGCTGATAGCCCTGTCGGGGCTCTCGAACCCGCCAGATCTCATTAAAAGTGCGCTCAATAGTAAACAACATCAGGAATGCCGTGACGCCCAAAAATGCCAGACTTGGCAAGCTCAGACTTTGCGCTTGAGTGGAGAAGTCATGCAGGTAATCCTGCAGATTAACGACGTTCTCCGGCACCACATTATCGAATAGGAATCCCTCAACTTCCACCGATAGATCCTTGAAGGCCTCCACCGCGTTGAGCACTGCGTACATCACCGTCAAGAGCGGGACTACCGCAAACAGCGTCTGGTAGGTCAGTGCTGCCGCCGTTGCCTGACAACCATCGTCAACATAGCGTTTTAGCATGTGAGCTGAAAGGCGCCAAAGATAATCTGGAAGCTGCGTTACAGCGCGTAACGTGATTGTTTTCATCGAAAGGTTCCAAGATGTCCACGATTTTGCCAATCTTGCACTTGTTGATTGCACACAGGCTCTCTACAATTTTCAGCCTCATCCAAATGAACTCAAAATCCGATGAATGCTGTCACAATTTACCACAACCCAGCCTGCTCTAAATCTCGCCAGACCCTTGAGTTACTGACAGCCCACGGTATCTCGCCGACCATCGTGTTGTATCTGACAAGCCCGATGACGGCAGACCAGTTGAAGGACTTGCTCACAAAGCTATTGATGCGCCCGCGTCAATTACTGCGAACCTCTGAAGATCAATACAAGACCATGCAGCTTGACGAACTGAACCTGCCTGACAGCGTATTGATCGACGCGATGGTCAAGGCCCCTCATCTGATCGAACGACCGATTGTTGTGGTCGGTAACCGCGCAGTGATAGGTCGCCCTCCCGAGAACGTCTTAACGCTACTCACCTAGACCCAACTTCACAAGGTCTCGCCACCATTACCCAGCAGCGGCTAGGTAATATGACAGTATCAGTGAATGATTTTCTGTCTCGACTGCCGATGTGCCGACTGGTCACCTCGCTCAGCAGGCACTCTTTGCTCATCATTTGACTGGCTGGGAATATCATTGGGATTTCGAACCTCATAGCGCCGGGTTGCTACTTCACCGTCTAGCACATCAGGTAAAACTTTCAGAAACTCTTCCATATGCGCCGTATCGAAGTGGTCTTGCAGGGCGTCAACTGAATCCCATTCCTGGAACAACAAGAGCGTATTGGGATCCGACAAACCCACATAAAACTCATAACTGATGCAACCGTATTCTTCACGACTGGCAACAGACATACGCTGCATTAGCTTTAGCGCCTCATCTCGAAACGCCTGCTTTATTGGGAATTTACCGTGGACTATGATCATATTACCGCTATCAAGTTCGCTTGGAGCCACAGATTATAGCGTGATTCCAAGAGCCAGACACCTCCAAATCAACCACGCTCACATCAGTCCCGATGAACGGCGAATGGACCCCAGGCTTGGGCCGTGGGCATCACCTCCAGCTGGTTGACATTGATATGCGGCGGTAACGCCGTCACCCAATAAACAATTTCGGCGATATCAGTACCGGTCAAGGGCTGCATGCCCGAATAGACCTGCTTAGCCCGCTCTTCATCACCATTAAAGCGCACGACTGAAAATTCTGTTTCACACATGCCTGGTTCAATGTTTGACACTCGAATCGATTTGCCGAGCAGATCAGCACGCAAATTGCGCGAGAACTGCTGCACAAAGGCTTTCGTGCCGCCGTAAACGTTCCCGCCCGGGTAGGGCCAACTCGCGGCGACAGAGCCAATATTCACCACATGTCCGCCACCGCGAGCGACCATCCCAGGAAGCATCGCCTGGGTCAAATACATCACACCTTTAATATTGGTGTCGACCATGGCTTCCCAGTCGTCGACACTCGCGACGTCCGCACCACCCAAGCCCAAAGCCAAGCCGGCATTGTTAACAAGTATGCCAACGTCCGCAAAGGCTGCTGGCAGAGATGCCGGCAGTGCAAACACGGCCTCTCGGTCACGAACGTCGAGTATCACCGAATGCACCTCGGTGATCTGACTGAGCTCATCAGCGAGAGCCGATAATCTGTCTGCGCGGCGAGCGCAGAGCACCAACCGCAAACCTTGCGCTGCGAACTTTCGAGCACAAGCTTCACCAAACCCTGAAGATGCGCCAGTAATCAATACGCTGTTCATCCTTGCGTCTCCGCCATCTGGCCAATTCCTGCAGTCATTAAGGCCTCACGAATCTCCACCAGCACAGACGGGTCATCGATGGTGGCCGGTGGGTCGAAGGGCTTGTCGTCAGCAATTTTCCTGATGATCTGCCGCAGGATCTTACCTGAACGCGTCTTTGGCAGCCGACTGACCACCACCGTCTGTTTGAAATTCGCGAAGGCGCCGATGGCCTGTCTGACCATCGCCACCAGCTCTGCCTCGAGCTGCGCCGCTGACAACTGCACGCCGTCCTTGAGTATCAACAATCCGACGGGCAGTTGACCCTTGTCCCGATCTTCAATACCAACAACCGCACACTCTGCAATGGCAGGGTGGGCTGCAACGATTTCTTCCATTTCTCCCGTCGAGAGCCTGTGACCCGCAACATTGATGACATCATCAGTGCGTCCCATAATGTACAGATAGCCATCAGCATCGAAATAGCCACCATCACCCGTATGGTAATAACCGGGATGCTGCTCCATATAGGCATCCAAATAACGCTGGTGATCACCCCAGACGGTAGACATACAACCGGGCGGCAGGGGCAACCGAATCACGACATCACCCTCTTCTTCTGCCGATAGCCGTTCATGATCAGACCCCAGCACCTGAACTTCAAAGCCTGGCACTGGAAAGCTTGCCGAACCCGCCAGCGTTGGCCTAGGCTCAACTCCGCGCAAGTTAGCCGCAACTGGCCATCCGGTTTCAGTCTGCCACCAGTGATCGATCACGGGGATATTCAATATATCGCAGAGCCAGTGGTAAGTGGGTGGGTCCGTTCGCTCACCAGCAACGAACAAAGCTTGCAGGCAGGATATGTCATAGTCTCGAAGCAGCAAGCTCTCAGGATCCTCTTTGCGCATGGCGCGAAAGCCAGTGGGCGCGGTAAAAAATACTTTCACCTGATGTTCTTCAATCACCCGCCAAAACGTCCCTGCATCTGGCGTTCGTACCGGCTTACCCTCAAACAGGATTGTGGTACAACCAGTAATCAGTGGCGCATAGACGATATAGGAGTGGCCAACTACCCAGCCGACATCCGAGGCTGCCCAAAAGACATCGCCCGGTCCGACGTCGTAGATCGCCTGCATGCTATATCTCAAAGCGACGGCATGTCCCCCGTTATCCCTGACAACACCCTTAGGCTTGCCCGTGGTGCCCGAGGTATAAAGCACATAGAGTGGATCAGTGGCCTTCAACGATACGCAAGCTGCTGGCTCAGCGGCGGCGATTGCAACCTCCCAGTCTATGTCTGTTGCTTGCAGCGCAGCTCGAGCTTGAGGGCGTTGCAGAATGATACAAGCGTCAACCTGATGTTGAGCGAGATCCAAAGCCTGGTCCAATAATGGTTTGTAAGGAATAACGGATGCGAACTCAATGCCGCAGGAGGCAGCAACTATCAATTTTGGCGTGGCGTCATCGATGCGGCTAGCGAGCTCCCTGGCGGCAAATCCACCAAATACTACCGAATGCACGGCGCCTATACGCGCACAGGCCAGCATGGCGATGACGGCCTCAGGAATCATCGGCATATAAATAATGACCCGCTCACCCTTGGTGACACCCCGTGACTGGAGCACTCCCGCAAATAGCGCCACTTGTTCACGCAATTGCGAATAACTGAAGTGTTGCACCGTCGCGGTCACCGGCGAATCATAGATCAACGCTGTTTGTTCGCCTCGGCCTTGCTCTATATGGTAATCCAGCGCCAGGTAGCAGGTATTCAACTCACCATCAGCATACCAGGCATCATTACCATTGCTATCTTTGCTGAGAATCTTCTCTGGCGCTCGATCCCATTGAATCAGGTCTGCCTGTTCGCGCCAGAACCCGACCGGGTCGGCCAGGGATCTCGCATACTCAACTGCGTAACTCACCTTTAATACTCCTGTGAAAACGAGCAAAACATTAACACTTACAGAAAAAAAAGGACAAAAAAAAGGGATCACCCGGATCCCTTTTCGCCTCTGCGCACGGTCTAGACTTTTTTCGGTCGCTTACGTTTCATCGCATCCAATTGCGCTTTAGACGGCTGTGCGCTAAGTAACTCCTGGTAGACCTTCGCCCGCTTCGAAATCTTCTTATGGTCGATATAAAAATCCACGGCTTTCTGCCACGCCGTTTCCAGCCCGTGTAAATTAATAGATACCGTCGTGTTGACGATTTTGCCGACCTTAGCAGACATAATACCGATCTGAAAAACCGGCGTACGCGTGCCACTCTTTTCAGTTTTCATTCGAAACAGGATCCCTCGAACCTTGCCATCTTTATCAAACAATGCATTTTTAGCCGCTTCAGCCTTGGCCTTGGCTTGCAGCTTCTGAAGAACTGCATCACGATCCTCAGCTTGCTGTTTAACAGCGGCACGCGCAGCACCGCGCATACGCTTACCATCTTTCTTTAAGGAAAAGTATTCCTGGTACGTTTTCCCTGCTATCTGACGTCTGACCCTGAATCCATGGAACCGGGTGGTATCAAGTAATTCTACACTCATTTGTTAGCACCTACTTTTATCTGGTTGATGGGAGGGTTATTAACTATGCACTAAACCCGTTGACGCAGATTTTGACGATCTCGCCACACACGAGCCGATGAAGGGGTGATTCTACTGCATTAATGGCAATAAATAATGGACAAACACACAATTTATTGACAATAAAGCTGGTTTAACTCAAAAAATCAGCATCTGACCACTTTTTTCTATTTCCCATGCTTGAGGATCAGCTGTAGCCAAGAGAACCCCGGCTACAGCTAACCATTAGCATCTATCCCTAACTTGCAGACAAATTCACCGCCCCAACACTCACAAGAGAGTCGATATCAGCTTGCGAATAGCCAGCTTCCGCCAGTACTTGGCGGCTATCTTCGCCGGCCCTGCGAGAGCTAACGGTTAGCTCAGGTGCTGTTCGACTGAATCGTGGCGCAGGCGCTGGCTGAATCACCCCATCTACCTCAACAAAAGACTGACGAGCCTTGTTCTGGGGATGATCGGCCACTTCGCTCAATGCCAGCACTGGCGCAAAACAGACATCAGTGCCTTGCATAATCTCGGTCCACTGATCCCGAGTCTTTTGCTTGAACGCATCTGTTAGGCGAGCTTTGTATTCAGGCCAGCGCGATTGGTCCATCTGCGGTGTAAAGTCTTCAACCTTAAGCCCCGCCTTCTCAAGCAGTAGCGCATAGAATTGCGGCTCTATGGACCCCAACGATATGTATCTACCGTCCTTGGTTTCATAGGTGTCATAAAAATGCGCTCCGCCATCTAACATATTAGACGCCCGCTCCTCTTTCCAAACACCAGCCGCACGCATTGTAAAGAACATCGACATCAGCACCGAAGCCCCCTCTACCATTGAGGTATCGACCACCTGTCCCATGCCTGACTTTTGCGCCTCGAGCAGCGCGCAAACCATCCCGAATGCCAGGAACATACCGCCACCGCCAAAATCACCGACCAAGTTAAGTGGCGGCACCGGCTTGCCGTCTTTACCACCGATTGCATGTAAAGCGCCTGACAGCGCTATGTAGTTGATGTCATGTCCGGCAGCATTCGCCATGGGGCCGTCCTGCCCCCAGCCTGTCATACGCCCATATACTAGCTTCGGGTTGCGAGCCATACATTCAGCCGGACCTAATCCCAGACGTTCGGTCACTCCTGGGCGAAAGCCCTCAAATAAGCCATCTGCCGATTCACAAAGCTTGAGTATCACCTCTTTGCCTTCAGCACTCTTGAGATCGACCGCGATAGACTTTCGTCCGCGAGTCAATACATCGACGCCATGCCGCCCCCCTTTGCCCGCACGATCAACCCGGATCACCTCTGCGCCCATATCTGCCAGCATCATGCCGCAAAATGGCCCGGGGCCGATGCCCGCCAACTCAATAATCTTAATACCCGATAATGGTCCCACTGCTAATACCCCTGCCTGATTGATTTGCTGACATTTAGTCACATTCGGCATCTGTGGGCAACAAACAAGAAATTTCTGACTAAGGTTGGACGGACCCACGATGACTCCGCCGGAGTCATTTCACGCCATCAGGCGCCAGCATTGGGCGCACATCCTATCCGGCCAAACCGCAGTAAGGCGTGAAACAATCGCTTTCGGCCAAGGAATCCATATTTTTCTGCCAAAATTCGTTATCATCGCGTTTTTATTAGGTTTGTGCAGGCTCACTAGCCAGACCCGCAGGCGCTCATGGCAACCTCCCGGCCAACCCTGAAACAAACCCAGCGAACTAGGAAAACGAAAATGCGCGAACTACTGGAACATATCGAAATTGAGCCAGCAATCCCAGCTACCGCCACCGTTATCTGGCTGCATGGTCTTGGTGCCGACGGCCACGATTTCGAACCCATCGTCCCGGAGTTACATCTGCCCAAGGATGCCGCTATCCGCTTTATTTTTCCCCACGCCCCCATTCGCTCGGTATCAATCAACAATGGTGACGAGATGCGCGCCTGGTATGATTTCGTGCCCCATGCAGAATCCGGCGCCATTGATGATATCAACGAATCCGCCGGCCAAATCAGCGACTTTATCGCCCGTGAACTCGCACGGGGCATTCCAAGTGAGAACATCGTGCTGGCTGGTTTCTCTCAAGGCGGAGTGATTGCGCTCCATACAGCCTTGCGTTATGACATGCGACTGGCGGGCGTGGTCGCGCTTTCGACCTACCTGCACGACTATAAAAGAACTGAGCAAGAGCGTACTGACGCTAACCTCGGCATTCCTATTTTGATGATCCACGGCACCCAAGATCCCATGATTCCAATTATGCAGGCGGCCACCTCCAGAGAAAATCTCAAACGTCTGGGCTATGAAGTGCGTTGGTCTGATTACCCCATGGGTCACCAAGTGTGCCTCGAAGAAGTCGAAGAGATTGCGCACTTCCTGCAGGAAGTCTTATGACCCTACCCCTGTCTGAAGATGTCCTGACCGTTCTTTCGGCCGGTGGCCTCAAGCTTCTGACCCCCGCGGACTGGACTCAGGCAGTACTCCATGACTTTGATCGGTTTCTTCAAGATCATGCGGCCAACGAACGTAAGGCGTCCTCCATGGCGATGTCAATGGTCGCCCACTATCCTGATCGCCCTGAACTTGTGGAGGCGATGATCGATCTTGCGCTGGAGGAGTTGAACCATTTTCGCCAGGTGGTACGCCTCATGACCCAGCGCAACGTCAGGCTCGCTGATGACGAAAAAGATCCTTACGTAAACAACATATTACGGCAGGTTCGCAAGGGTACTACCCCCTATTTCATCGATCGCCTGTTGTCTGCTGCGGTGATCGAAGCCCGTGGGGCCGAACGATTCTCTTTGCTAGCGGAGGCCGATCTGCCAGTGGGCGTGCAGTCATTTTACCGCACCCTGGCGCGGTCTGAGGCTAATCATCATCAATTGTTTATTCGCTTGGCGACACGCTACTTCCCCCTCCAAACTGTTAGAGACCGCCTTGAAGAATGGCTCGACATTGAAGCCAGCGCCATGATCGCCCTGGAAATTCGCCCACGCTTACACTAACGAAGCGCGTATGCCGCCGATGAAGGTTTATGTCACCTGAGAAATCCCAGCTTCAGTATCTGGAGAGATATGCAGAACCAGAGATCAGTGTCCTTACGGCGCTTGATATCGGTGATTACGCACACTGCCTGGTGATACCCGCGCACCGCGAACGGCCCGAGTCGATACAGCAAATCTGGCCACATGCAGACCCCCAACTGCTCATGATCCTGGTCGTCAATAGCTGGGACGCCGACGATGACATCAGCCAGCAGATGCTGCAGAAGCTAACCCGTGAAGCAGGCCAACAGGCTGGCCACCTGCACTACATTCGCAGGACTAACAGGCCAGACCTGCTCGTTGTTGATCGATGCCATCCGGGGCAACTGATACCTCGTCCACAGGGCGTGGGGCTAGCCCGCAAGATTGGCGCCGATTTGGCGTTGGCATTAATCTGCAGTGGCGCCGTCAAATCACCTTTGATCAACAGCACTGATGCCGACGTGATATTACCGAACAATTATTTCGATCTACCAACACCCAAACTATCTACCGCTGCCATCCTGCAACCCTTCCGCCATTATTTTGACGCCGAATTAGAATTAGCTTCACGGCTGTATGACATTGCGATGTATTACTATGTTCGAGGCTTGCGCTTCGCCGGCAGTGGTTACGCCTTTCATACTATCGGCAGTACCCTGCGCATCAATGCCAAGCATTATGCACAGGTTCGCGGCTTTCCAAAGCGCAATGCAGCCGAGGACTTCTATATGCTGAACAAGCTAGCCAAAACCGGTCAGATCGAAAACCACCCGGGGACTGCTATCAGCATCCAGGCCAGACTGTCTGACCGAGCGCCATTTGGCACGGGCCCGGCATTGCGAGCTATCAGCTCACTGGCGACGCCGATCACCGAGTATGGCTTCTATGACCCACGGGTGTTCGACATGCTACGGATCTTTCTCGCTACCGCTGACCAACTCCACAATGAGGATCCAGAGACCTGCTTTCAAGCTGTGCCGGAAATCCTCAGCTGGCTGAAGCAGTCTGACCTGTACCAACTACTGGCAAAGCAGCGGCGGTCGTCGAACCTGGTTTTTCAGCGTTTCCTACGGGACTGGTTTGATAGTTTTCAGACCCTGAAGTTCATTCACTTCATGCGCGACCAATACTTGCCGTTAGTAGCCATCGACAGTATTTGTGATGGCATGGTGTTACCAAAAGCTCATATCCAAAATCTTGAATCGGTACGCTGGCTGCATCGAGTGCTCACTGAAGAACCGGACCCAGACTTATGAAAATCTCACCATTCAAGATCGATATTGACGCTGCCATCATCGATGATTTACACCAGCGTTTGCGCAATACTCGCTGGCCCGATGAGATTGGCCAGGATTGGCAGTACGGTACAGACCGCCAATGGTTACAGTCTCTGTGCCAATATTGGCTGGAGCAATATGATTGGCGGCAGCAAGAGGCGAAGCTGAATCAATTCGAGCACTTTACGGCGGAGTTTGACGACCAATCACTCCACTTTATTCATGCTCGCTCGCCCCACGCCGAAGCCTTACCTTTGATCATGACCCACGGTTGGCCAGGTTCGATCGTTGAATTCAGTCGTATTTTGCCGATGTTGACCCACCCTGAAAAGTTTGGTGGAACCGCTGCTGACGCCTTTCATGTTGTCTGCCCTTCCATCCCGGGCTACGGCTTTTCCAAAGCTCCAACCAGACCCGGGTTTGACCAGAAGTGCGTCGCCGAAGGACACGTGCGGCTGATGGCTGAACTCGGCTATGAGCGTTATGGTGCCCAGGGCGGTGACTGGGGTTCAGCGATCAGCAGTTGGACTGCTGTATTGGCCCCTGAGCAGGTTTGCGGCATTCACTTAACCCTGGTTTTTGCAGGCTACCCGAAACATTTGCCTGATCCATTTGCCGGTGTCACCGACCGAGAACGGCGTGTACTCAGCGAGCGTCAAAAGTTGATGATAGACGGCACCGGTTACCAGGCGATCCAGGGTTCCAGACCTCAGACACTTGGCTACGGCTTACACGATTCGCCCAGTGGACTGGCCGCCTGGATCAGCGAAAAATTCCATTTCTGGACCGATTGTCATGGCCAGCTGGAGAATAGCGTGAGCCGTGACGAATTGCTCACCAACATCATGCTCTACTGGGTCACTGGCACCATTACGTCTTCCACCCGGCTATATTACGAATCAAATCATGTAGGCAACAATCTATTCGAACATGGTAGAATTGCGACGCCTACAGGCTGCACCATGTTCCCAGCAGAACTTTATCAACCACCGAGAAGTTGGGCTGAGGAACTCTACAATATTCAGCACTGGACAGAGCAACCCGCAGGCGGCCATTTTGCCGCCTTGGAGCAGCCAGAATTGTTGGCCGCGGACATACGAACGTTTTTCCAAAAAATCAGACTATTAGAGAATAAAGCTCGCTCATGAATACAGTATTTATCGATGGCCAAGTCGGCACGACTGGCCTACAAATTCACGAAAGATTGAGTCAGCGTACCGATATTGAACTGCTGCAGATTTCCGTTGAGGACCGAAAGAACCCTCTAATCAAGCATCAACTGATCAACAGCGCGGATGTCGTTATTCTATGCTTGCCAGATGATGCTGCTAGAGAGACTGTCGCCCTCATCGAGAATCCAAATACTCGAGTTTTAGACGCCAGCACAGCCCATCGGATCGCGCCGGATTGGGTCTACGGCCTAGCCGAGCTCGCACCCCAGCAAAGAGAAAAAATCCGTCAGGGGCACTTCATTTCCAACCCGGGATGTTGGGCTACGGGATTCCTGTTGGCTGTGACGCCACTGATCCGCAGCGGCCTGCTACGTTCCGACATTCCATTGATTTGCCACGGCGTATCAGGCTACAGCGGCGGTGGCAGAAATATGATTGAGAAATACGCCGAGCGCGCGCAACAGCAGCCCGAACACCTTTGGTACACACGGCCTTATGGCCTCGGCTTGACGCACAAACATCTGAACGAGATGAAGCACTATGCAGGTCTAACACTGCAGCCCATGTTTATGCCGTCTGTTGCTCATTTTCCACAGGGCATGTTAGTCAACGTTCCGTTACCAAAAAGCTGGTTCACCGCTGACGTGAACCTTCAAGTGGTTCACAACCTGTTAGCCGAGGCTTACGTTGGCGAACCTTGCGTTAGGCTTCACGACATCAACGATAATCAAGCACTGGACGATGGATTTCTTGAGCCACAAAGCAATAATGGCACCAATCGCAATGACTTGTTTGTGTTCGGTAATGACGATCAAATTCTCCTGACTTCCTGTCTCGATAATTTAGGCAAGGGCGCAGCAGGTGCCGCCGTACAAAACCTCAACTTGATGTTAGACAAAGACGAATTGACCGGTCTTACGGTCTAACTATCCGTTCCAATTGGAGGACTCAATGGAATTTACACAACTGTCTCGCGAGCAATTGCGAACTTTACAGATCTCCCTCAGCGCGCAATATGAAGCCTTTCGGCAGGCCAACCTCAACCTCGATTTGACCCGTGGTAAGCCGGCGCCGGCCCAGCTGGATTTATCTAACGAGCTCGATGGTATTCTTGACGGTTTCTACCTGTTGCAAGATGGCACTGACGTGAGAAATTACGGTGGCATCCTAGGCATACCAGAAGCAAGACAGTTGGCCGCCACGTTCCTCGAAGTCGACACTGACGAGGTCTTGGTTGGTGGCAACAGCAGCTTGACGTTGATGTTCGCTTATATCGATCACATGCTTCCTGTCTGGCGCCAGGAACTGGTAGGCTCGAAGGATGCCAAAATAAAGTTTATCTGTCCCGTGCCTGGCTACGATCGACACTTTACGATTTGCGAACACTTTGACATCGAGATGCTCAACGTACCATTGCTCGATGGCGGTCCTGACATGGATCAGGTCGAGGCGCTGATCAAGCAGGATCCCTTAATCAAGGGGATCTGGTGTGTCCCGAAATATTCCAACCCCACGGGACACACCTACAATGACGCAGTCGTCGACCGCATTGCCCGATTGGCGGAGATCGCTGGTGAGCATTTCACCATACTCTGGGATAACGCCTATGCGGTACACCATCTCAGTGATACTCCTGACGTATTGAAGAACCTGATGGCCGAGGCCAAACGCCAGGGTAACGAACGTAGTGTCGTAATGCTTGGCTCAACCTCCAAAATCACCTTCGCCGGCGCTGGCATCGCATTTTTAGCGGCCGAACCGAATAATCTTAAGGCCTTCGAGAAATACCTGTCAGCTTCGGTGATTGGCTTCGATAAGGTCAACCAGCTACGACATGTCCGTTTCCTCAAAGATGCTGAACATATCGCCGCACATATGGTCAAACATCGAAATATTATTCAACCCAAGTTTGATCTGACCCTGCAAATCCTGTCTGAACACCTCCAAGGCAAGGGCATAGCGAGCTGGAGTCAACCACGGGGCGGCTACTTTATTTCCCTGGACACCTTGCCCGGTCTGGCTTCTGAGGTGATTCAACACGCCGCCGCAATTGGTGTTAAGCTGACCCCAGCGGGCGCGACCTTTCCCTATGGGTTAGATCCACAAAACAGCAATATTCGGATCGCACCCACGTTTCCGACTATGGATTCTCTGCAGCGCGCACTTGAGGTGCTCGTAGTTTGTCTACAACTCGCGACTGTCAACCAATTTTTGAGCGACTAACCACACGATGAAGCTTCTCAACGAGTCACCTGATACCGATCAACTGCCAGCAGAGCCTGCCACTGCGGCGGCAACCACCGACCCTGTCGATCAACTTAATCCAGCGGCGGCCGCAGAACCCCAGGTTAACGACTTCCTTGAACTTGACCTTCCGAAAGAGCTCTACTTGGCGATCGACAAATTGGGTTTTACCACCTCCACGACTATTCAAAAAGAGGTGCTGCCCTATTCACTAGATGGGCGAGATATTATCGCCCAGGCCCAAACCGGTACTGGTAAGACCGCCGCATTTTTGATTTCCGTGATCACTTATCATCTCGAACATCCAGAATACGATCCTCGGCCGGCGGGCACACCTTTTGCACTTATCATCGCCCCGACCCGGGAACTGGTTATGCAGATCGCCGAGGACGCGATCAGCCTTTCGTTGTTCACTGACCTCTCTGTTTTATCCGTAGTGGGTGGCATGGATTATGAAAGACAGAAGAACCAGCTCAAAGGCCCCATCGATATTATTATCGCAACACCTGGACGTCTGCTGGACTTTTGCCGGACTGGCGTCATTAATTTATCCAGGGTCGAAACACTGATCATTGATGAGGCTGATAGAATGTTGAGCATGGGATTTATTCCCGACGTGAAATCGATTATCAGCAAGACACCCGCTAAGCAAAAGCGTCAGACTCAGTTATTCAGCGCAACCTTTAGTGACGACATCAAGCGTCTGGCTGCGAGCTGGACGCTGGATCCTGTGCGCATAGAAGTGGAACCTGATCAGGTCGCTGTCGACTC
>DGOD01000094.1:1012-10609 GCA_002389265.1 Gammaproteobacteria bacterium UBA4475 | reverse complement strand
TCGAATCCCTCCTTCTCCGCCATACAGTCTTCGGCTAAACAAGATACACGCCGAGAGACGCCCGAAAGCCCGCAAATTGCGGGCTTTTTTGTATCTGAGAGAGTCTCCGATGCCGCTGGAGACCGTAATAGCCGGCCGACTTTGGGGTTAAGTCTCCGCTGGCGATTGGGCCAGTCACTGTTCGCGTCAGGCCATCCGGCTCAATAGAGTTCACTCAAATCGAGGTCCGGCATAGGCCCATAGTAGGAATAGTCCTTTGACTGATTACTGCCCCCGACGTTCTGGGGCGCGGACCCGACGGGTCCTCCCGGATGCCCCCACCCGGGTTCACCGCTCGGGTTATCAGGGCCTCGCACGCGTGCCCACATCAAAAACATGGACATACTGTCGATCTGGTCGTCGTGCCTGGCCTCGGGAAACTTGATGACTTCTGCCCGAAAAGCCTCCAGCCAGGGCGCTTCGTACGGCACATGTACTCGACCTTGGGCCAGAACGGGCGATTCCGCCTCCATGCGCTCGGCCTTCGACCCCGTCGGTCTATCCCATAGCAGCCAGAGTTTCGTGTGTTTACGCAGCGTTTCGATCAATGCCTGGCTTCCGTTGTTGAGCTCGATCATCACACGGTCTGCCCGGAATTTGATCGCGTGCTCGTGGACGATCCGGGGAAGCTCGCTGCTTGGCCTGCGATGCCGCCAGACGTCGACGAGGTAGTAGTGGTCTCCGAAGCAATACCAGGTAGTGCAAACGCTATAACTGCTGCTCTTTGATACGACCATCGCGGTATCCCAGCTTTGGAAGACGAAAGCGCCCTTGCCGCCATTGGGCAGCTCTTTGAAGCGTTGGAACCACTGCCATTCTAGTATTCCGCCGCCCGCGGGGATTGGCGCCTGTTGGTACTGCGCGCCAAACACCCGCGGCCCTAAGTCCTCTCGGAGCTGCTCGAGCACTTCGATCGGCTCACGCTCCGGATGCAGCACCTCACCCTTCTTGCGATGGTGTGTCTTGAAGGGGCCCACTGGAATGTCTGTGTCGTGCTCTGCGATGGCCGGCAAACTCAGCACATGCCAGCCGCCCTTGGCGATGAGTCGCCCTGGAGGATCATCTTCATGGAGGCGTTGTGACACGATGACAATCTGCCCATTTACCTTGTCGTTGAGGCGCGAGAACAGTGTACCCTGCAAGAAGTCGCTGGCGCTGTCCAGTTCATTCTCGGAGGGCAGTACCGATGCTTTCATGAGGTCATCGACGATCAGAATATCTGCCCCCATCCCCGTGACAGACCCGCCGAGGGAGGTCGCGTATCGAAAACCTCCGGCGGTGGTTTCAAAGTTCATGAAAGCGCTCTTGCCATCACTAATCTGCACATCTGGGAACGCCCCTTGGTAAAAGGGGGCGTCCATCAGGCGTCTGCAATCAAAGGCAAGTTTGTGGGCGAGCGGCTGGGCGTAACACGCAGTGATAATCCGCTTGCCCGGGTCCAAACCCAGCAGATACGCCGAAAGCGCGACCGTCGTAGCCAACGACTTGCCGTATCGCGGTGGCATATTAATGATGAGTCGCCGGATGTCGCCGTTAATCACACCCTGAAGAACATGAATAATCGCATCCATGTGCCAATTGTGCTGGTAGGGAGTACCCGGGTTAAGCTCGGCAAAGGCTCGTTGGTAAAAGAGGTCGAACCGGGTTCTGAGAATTGCATGCAGCGCACTGTGGTTGTTCATTGCTGTGTCTCCTGATCTTGCGCGTCCTTAAGGATCCGCTGCTTGAAATCTTCGAGAATGGCTAGGTCGTCTGGGGCGAGGGCTTCCACCGCATCGTTGGCGATGCGGGTCTGCTCGAGTCCAAGAATGAGGTTGATCAGCACGGTCGCAGCTCGGGTGTCACCCTTAAGGGCCTTGGCGAACAGTGACTTGATCATGGCCCGCTGCTTTGTGGTTTCAGTGGTTGTGCCACCCTCGGTCACCGCAATCTTGCAGTTGAGCTCCTCCTCAATGTCTGTACTGAGATTCTTGACGCCCCTCGGTCGTCCCCGCGGGTTTCCTGACTTCCCGGGTTTGAATTGCGCGTGCTTCGGCGGTTTGCCGAAGCCTACCTGGTAGTCGCCCTTGCTCATGACAGCACCTCCTCGGGTTCGCAGCCTGACGCCGCAGCGAGTTCAGAAAAGGTCTTCCCCGAGGCTTCATGCACAGCATGGCCGCCAGTCAATGTTTCCCAGCGCCGTATCGCCACGTCAACATAGCGAGGATCTAATTCCATCCCACGGCAGATACGCTTGGTCTGCTCACAGGCGAGAAGGGTCGTACCCGACCCTAGAAAGCCATCCAGCACTACGTCCCCTAGTTTTGAGGCATCGAGGATGATGTCGGCAATCATCTTTAGGGGTTTCACAGTCGGGTGCGCCGCCAGGCACTCTTCACGGTCCGAACCAAAGGTGTTCATCCCGGCGTAGCGCCATAGGTTGGTTCTGTACCGCCCGTGGGCTCCCAGCTGGATGTTATTGATATGAGGAGCCGTGCCTTTTTTCGCCACAACGACCAGCTCATGCTGGGATCGATAAAACGATCCCATGCCACCGTTGGTCTTTGCCCAAACACACAGATTCAGCTGCTCGGAAAATACCGCATCAACGGCAGCGAGTAGCTCACGAAGGTGGCGCCAGTCCATGAACAGGTAGTGGAGCGATCCCTGCCCACATACATTCGCAAGGACGATCAGTGCCTTCACGAGGAAATCGGTGAACTCCTCGGCGCTCATTTCGCCCGCTGCCATGACGAAATCACCATGATCGGCGTCATCCGTTGTCGATATGTGCCCTCGAGTGGGCACGTTATAGGGTGGGTCGGATATGTGCAGGACCGCTTCTGTCGAAAGCGTTAGGGCCGCCATCTGCGCTGGAGAGGTACTGTCGCCACAGGCGATCCGGTGCGGAACGAGCAACCACACGTCCCCGGGCTGGGTTACAAAAGGTACGTTGTCGGGAATTGGCGGCTCTCCAGCACTGGACTCCATGGACTCAACAATGAGTAGGTTGTCGATTTCCGCGGTTTCAAAGCCCGTAGTATCGAGGTCTATTTCCGTGTCGCAGTCGACAAGGTAGCTGAGCTCGATCTTGAGCAGTCCATCGTCCCACTGACTGTCTTGTGCGATGCGGTTGTCCGCGAGTGCAAATGCGCGCAGCTGCGCTTCAGACAGGCCTTCGGGCCGGATGACTGGCACCTTCTGACACCCGAGTTGCTTTAACGCCTCGAGGCGCGCGGCACCGGCGTAAACCACGTTGTGCTTATCGGCCACAAGGACGCTAAGACAACCGTTCGTCTCAATGCTTTTCTTGAGCTTCGCGATTTGCCGATGGGAATGCGTGTTGGCATGCGTCGGCGGCACTGTAAGTGTGCTGGGGTCGACGTATTCGACGTCGTAGTGTTTGTATTTCATAATGTCATCCTCAAAGGAGTTTTCGTTTTTGTGCCGAAAAGTTGGCAGCCGATCGCTCCGTCGAGGCTTGCTTCGCTACTGGTGACGCTGATTGCCAGCGCTACCGTGTCAGGCTAAGCGGGGGCCAGTTGCTGGAACCCCCTGGGCCACGATGATCGCGCCCCTAAGACTTTCAGTTATTACGCTACGACCTCCAAATCTACCTGACAAGAGATTTTTTGTAACACACTGATTTAATTGAGGAATTATAAATTTCGGGTAGTTTGGAGGTGCGCTAAAAACGCCGCTGTAAGTGGAGATTTGGGAGGTCGTATTACCCTCTCTCCTGCGTACAAAGGGCGAGAAACGTGCGTATTGGGTTCAGTATTGACTCGACTTAGCGAGGGATTTGGGCGCCGAAAAACAGCCTCCGCTGTGCCTGCCACTCCATCGGAAAGCCCTTTTTTAGCTTCTCCAACGTCAACGTCTCCGGGACGTCAGCCTCGGCAATGCGCTCGATTATGTCGGGGGCCAGAAAGGCGAGTTGTCGCAGGCGGTAGACCTGCCGCCGATTCAGTCCATCACGCTTCACCAGCGCGTCGATTGAGCCGACCTTGCCGGTGATCAGGTCCTCATTCCACAGCATCGCCTGTACGACCGCTCGCTGCAGCGCGCGTACCGACCGTGGATGGGCTTTGATGGGGACGACATCTTTGCTCTGAATCACTAACTTCTTGCCGATGCCGCTACGCCGAAGGCTCACTGCTCGCGATAGCGTGATTGTTGAAGATTCATCGTGTGAACCCTTCTCGTACTCATCGACAGCCGAGTGCTTTTTTAGCAGCAAGTTGCATAAACCAGTGCAGCTCACTGACAGCTTCACGCGGTTAGCAGATACTACAACCGCAGCATCTACTATCGACAAGAGAGGTATCTTCTCGGCTATTGAGTATGATCCCCATTGTGCATGCAACGTTGCCGCGCTCTCCGTGAGTCGTTCAAGCTTTGCCGCATCAATAGCGTGGGCAGAGAGATTGTCTATAAGGTTGTTAGTGTCGCTGAGCAATTCGAGCAACAGAGCCTCAACCACTTGGTTTAGCTCAGAGGCTGGTATCCGATGAACCTCTTCGGCATCGTCTTCGCGATATTGTAGGATTGCTTGGTTGATGTAGTAGCTGTAGCGACGGTTTTTTCGCTGGGTGTACGTGGGGGAGAGTCGATTGCCGCGATGATCTGTGAGGCGCCCGGCAAGCAGGCTAGGGTGCTTGGCATCTTGCCGGTGTGCGTGTTTAGTGCGATTTTGATTGAGCTTGGCTTGTACGGTTTTCCAAGTCTCGGTATCGACAATTGCAGGGTGATTGGCCTCATAGAGCTTGCCATCATGGTGCACTTTGCCAAGGTACAACGGATTTTTGAGAAGAGAATAGAGCACGCCCCGAGAAAAGGGATTCTCGCCCTGGATCTTGTGCTCGGTAGGCCTTGGTTTGCTGCGGTATCCGTCGGTATCGAGCTCAGCTTTGAGTTTGCGTACACAGCCTAGAGCAAGGTACCGGTCAAAAATATGCCGCACTGTTACTGCCTCTGATTGGTTGATGTGCAGCTCACGTTCGACAACATCGTAACCTAGCGGTACCCGGCCTCCCATCCACATGCCTTTCTTCTTGGACGCGGCGATTTTGTCTCGAATACGCTCCCCTGTGACCTCTCGCTCAAATTGGGCGAAGGAAAGTAGCACGTTCAGCGTGAGACGCCCCATTGAGGTTGATGTATTAAAGCTCTGTGTAATCGATACGAACGACACGTTGTGTTGGTCGAACAATTCGATCAATCGTATGAAGTCTGCCAGTGATCGCGACAGCCGATCAAGCTTATAGACGACGATGACGTCGACGGCGTCATTTCTGACGATATCAAGCAGGTGGGTGAGGGCAGGGCGATCAACGTTGCCACCAGAAAAACCTCCATCATCGAAGGCCCTGGGAATTGCATGCCAGCCCTCGTGGGCCTGGCTGGCTATGTATGCCTCACATGCTTCGCGTTGGGCGTCCAGGGAGTTGAAGCTCTGATCAAGGCCCTCTTCTGAGCTTTTCCGGGTGTAGATAGCGCATCGGATCTGAGTGGTTCTACGGCTTTCGTTTTTAACCATGTTGATTCAGTCCAAAGAAGCGTGGTCCGGACCATCGCGTGCCGGTGATGAGGGAGGCGATCTCGGACAAGCTGCCAAAGTGCTGTCCCCGGAACAAAAACCCTTCGTTTTCTACCATGACCTCGTAGGTTTTGTCCCTCCATTCACGCACGAGGCGGGTGCCAGGTTGCAATGTGCTGCTTCGCTTGCTTGGATATTCAGATACGGCTCGCTCTAGCTTGCGGAGGAGGTCGGTTCGCAGCTTGCGATGATTTAGTCCGTTATCAGTTGCTTGCGCTGCCCACTCCACGTTCTGCATGGCGAGTTCGAGGCTCATGCGTTTCGGCGGTGTGACTGAGAAAAGCTGCGAGAATCGCGAGAGTATATCGGTCCTGCAGTGGGATGCTTTCGATTGGGATTCACTATTGGAAGAATGGCTGTTCATGCGTCCATTGATCCATGGAAGGCCTACTATCTCAAGTCAATTCTCGCCCTGCTCCCTCGAAATGGCCTCCTCGCCGCTCTTTGTGATGATGGTTTAATCCTCCCGGGTCGTGGACGGATACGGCTTTTAGTAATCCCGGGAGCGATAACTACCGGTAGGTCATTTGCCGCCGACGCGGGTAATGGGTTCTTCTGCTGTGGCGGTGGTTGCCAGAAGCAGGGCTTTACAGCAGATCATTCTCAACATAAAGGCTCCTCAGATGGGATTGTAGCCGAACGCCCCGGCTAAATCAGGCCGCCAAAAATAGCGGACAGCGAGTTCGCAGCCCGTTCCCGGGTCAATTCAGGGTGGCTTTGCCCCGCACCGCGCCCCTGCACTCCGCCTCTTGTGCCAGGTGCAGGATGATCGACCAGATGTCATTCCTGAGCCTGTCAAAGCTGCCCAGCCTGACCGGCACATTCCCCAGCCGGTAGCACTCGCGGTTGGCGGGTTTTAGGTACAGCCGTCGGTTGATCTCAATCATGATGGCCGGCACCCGCAAATCGCCCTGAAGCTTCCCCGGCACCAGGCAGCCGGAATAGGGAAAGTCCACACTGACCGAATAACCCCGCTGCTGGAACAACTGCAGGCAGCTTTCCCGTAACCACTGCGTGGTATTGCCACAAAGTCCAAGGCAGATATCCGGGCGGGCCTGACCATGGTCTGCCTCATGGGCAAACGGTTCATCAGGGAAGCTGTGGCAATCCAGCAGCAGGCAGTGCCCCCAGCGCGCCAGTTGCTGTACCACGTTGAGTTCCAGCTGGAGGTGCCAGGGGCGGTAGTAGTTGTCCAGCAGCAACCCGCGCTCTGGCTCGGATAGCTCGGTGCGAATCTGCTCGCCCAGGGTGTTGCGGGTATAGATCACGCCCATCCCGTAGACTGCATTCTTCTCCAGGCTGTCATCCGCGTACCGCTCCAGGTCGACGACGACGCGGCTGATCGGGGTTTGAGTCACAGCGATACCGGGGATTCTGAACAACTCGTCGGTATACCAGTCAGTCACCATGGCGATTTCCCGCCATAATTCTCCCGCCCAGGGCAGGAATTGGTCACGTACGGCTTCGGGAACTACCGTGCCAGCGTGGGGTATGTGCGCCGCAATGGGCAGGATGGTCTCTGGGTACATAAACTTTCTCCTTTAAGTGGCGCAGCAAGAGAAAGCCCTGGGGATAACCTGTTTGGTTGCCTTTAGGGCCACATCACTCGGTCGAGTCAACCACCTTGCCCAGGTAGGCAGGTTGGCGGGGCGTTAGCCCACTCTTGATGCTGGCGCCATTATATATTCGCCGGGGCCAGGTTCAAGAGTGCCGGCGAACACCAGTCACATTTTCAGGCAGGTTGCGGTGGCGGCCTGTAAATCTGATATTCTCAGGGTTATCAATCGGGGAGAGCAGGTATATGCTTTTGGACCACCGGTTACTCAAGGAACGTCAGCGCGCGGAGCGTGAGAGTCATCCCACCAACCTGGCATTGCGAGTGCATCGCGCGCTCAGCTGGCTGGACCGGGCCGAACGGTGTGAGGACCAGGACGGAAAATTTATCTTCCTCTGGATTGCTTTCAATGCGGCCTACGCCAATGACATGGGCGACCAGGAGCGGCCGCATGAAAAACAGCTTTTTCAATTCTTTCTGGAGAAACTTGCCGGACTCGACAAGGACGATGTGCTCTATAAGTTGATATGGTCAGAATTTTCCGGCTCTATCAGGGTGCTGTTGGAGAATCGCTTCGTCTATCAGCCTTTCTGGGACTTCCACAATGGAAAGATCAGTGAGGAGGAGTGGAAATCGGGCTTCGAGCGGGCCAGAAAGGCAGCTAATCATGCTCTGGTCCACCACAAGACAGTGACTGTACTCGCGATCATCCTGGATCGCATGTACACCCTGCGCAACCAGCTGGTTCACGGCGGCGCCACCTGGAATAGCGGTGTGAACAGGGACCAGTTACGGGACTGTTCCGCCTTCCTGGGCAAGCTGGTGCCTTATGTGATCCAGCTGATGATGGACAATCCGAATACCCTGTGGGTGCGCATGGACCACTAGGCACTTACATAAAATTATAAGTGAAGCTGATGGAGTACCAGCGAGGGCGGTTGTGAAAGAAATACCGGTATCCGCCTAGACCCTGGAGAAGAAAAATTGAGCTGATTTCCTGGTTATCGGTTACGTTCTCTACTGAAGCGGTTACCCGGAACCGCTCTGCTGCATCTGAGAGAAACACACGTGCATTCAAAACATGGAATGCGGGAACTTCTCCCGCACTGTTATTTCCGGGATCATTGAAAAAACTGTCTCTTGCGTTTCCGTCAATCTGAAAGCCCAGAAACTTGTCGCTATCCTTTAACTGGAACTCATATCGGGCCATAGCGCTTAACGTCCATTCTGGGGCAAGGGCCATGTCGCGATCTGCTGTCACGCCGCCCGAGTTGGTGACGTCACTCAGTTCGGTATCTACGAAACCACCGTTCAGCCGCAGCGTCAGTCCCTCAATTGGTAGAACAGTGAACTCGGCCTCGGCCCCATACAGATTGCCATCCTTGTTTGTTATAAAGGTACCGGCGCCGACAAAGTTCAGGGTTTGGAAGTCAGAGTAATCGTAGTAAAAAGCTGCCATGCTAACGTTGGCCTTTCGATCCCAGAAAGTGGACTTATAGCCAACCTCGTAAGCCAACAGTGTTTCCGAATCGAACTGTAGTTCTTCGGGAGGCAGGGGAACGGTGATGAACCCGTTATTGAACCCGGCAGACTTGATTCCGCGGGAGATAGAACCGTAGATCAAGGTATCCTGACCGGGCTTGTAATCGAGTTCCAGCTTCCCAGACCATGTATTCTCACTGAAGTCCCTTAAGCTGCCGATAGTCTCATCAGTGAATACATTGCCACCGACATTTGGTCCAACAGGCACGTTGGTAGATTGCTCGTAGCCGGGAAACGGATTTGCGGGGTCGGCGGGGAGGAAAAAGCTGTTGATTTGATCGATCTCTTTTTCGTCTCTTGATGCCCGCGCACCGACTACCAGCGTCCATTCCTCGGCTAAGTCGTATTCAATATTAGCAAATGCAGCGAGACCTTCGGCCTTCTGTTTCACATCCGCATCAAGCATGATAGCGGACGGGAAGTCCTGAAAGAACGGCGCGATCACATCCAGTTCGATATCGTGGTTAAGATAATAACCGCCAAAAGTTAACCGGAAGTCGTCCTTGTCAATAAATGCGCGTAGTTCCTGAGTGAACTGCTCGCTTTCATTGTCGTAGTGGGTTGCACAGAGTCGGACCTGGGTGCCATCGCAGTCTTCGGTCTGGTTGCGTGTATAACGGTTATATGCCGTTACAGAAGTTATCGTGGTGGCGGCACCGATATCCCAGTTTGTAGTGTTTTGTACTATATAATTTTCCGCGCCAATCAGCTCCCGGTTTTGACCGTTGTCTGAGCTATTTGCATCACCGACTCTGCCGAGGCCAACAGCGTCCAGGCCGGGGCCCGTGCCATTGTAATCCCCCCATGTATAACCGCTGTTTTGGGTAGAGGGTTAAGCCGCCAACATTAACTGCCTTGGCGGCACGCCGCCAATGGCGGTGTT
>DGOD01000094.1:0-910 GCA_002389265.1 Gammaproteobacteria bacterium UBA4475 | reverse complement strand
TATAGGCGTTCTGAGTCGGTTTACCCGGCTGAATATAGATCAGCGTAATCCGATGCTCGTTGGCCCATGCCACCAAAGTTTGGGAGATGTACTCCGGACCATTATCACAGCGAATTGCTGCCGGTTTACCCCGCCACTCGATAATCTGATCCAGCGCCCTTATCACTCGTGGCGCCGGCAACGAAAAGTCCACTTCAATTCCTAAGCCCTCACGGTTGTAGTCATCGATGACGTTGAACGTTCGAATTGTCCGACCATCTCTCAGCCCGTCGGACATGAAGTCCATAGACCAAACCTGATTGGGCGCTCTAGGCACATCCAGTTCTCCAGGATAATCACGTCGAATTCGTCGCCTAGGCTTGATCCTCAGATTGAGCTCCAGCTCCCGATAAATGCGGTACACCCGCTTATGATTCCAGCCATAACCTTTAACGTTCCGCAGGTATAGAAAACATAGTCCAAAGCCCCAGCGCTTGTGGGTTTGCGTCAGGCGTAGCAGCCAGTCAGCAACCAGCGCGTTCTCGCCATCGAGCTTTGCTTGGTAGCGAAAACACGTTTCGCTGATGCCATAGACGACGCACGCCAAACGAATACTGATGCCGTGCTTTGCTATGCCTCTTTTGGCCATCTCACGCCGCGCGGATGGCCTTACAACTTTCCCTCGAGGGCTTCCTGGCGCAGCTCCGATTTGAGGCGCTCCTCGGCGTACATCTTCTTGAGCTGCGCATTCTCTGCCTCCAGCTCCTTCAGACGCTTCATCATCGAGGCATCCATGCCGCCATACTTGGCCCGCCATTTGTAAAACGTCGCGGAACTCATGCCGTATTCGCGGCACAAATCAGTGACCGGCGCTCCGGCTTCTGACTGCTTCAATATCGCCAAGATCTGGCTGTCGGTAAATCGAGACTTC
>DGOD01000277.1:9481-12544 GCA_002389265.1 Gammaproteobacteria bacterium UBA4475 | reverse complement strand
CGATCTAAGTCGCGATCTAAGTCGCCGTCAGCAGGTACCGCCAGACATCTCGTCCTGGCGGGGCCTGAGGTTTATTTCTGGTTATTCGGTTGGTTCGGCTTGCCTTTGCCCCTGCCTTTGGCCGGCAGCGCAGGAATCGTCGGCAGGCCTGTATGTTGCGTCCGAAAGAATTTCCCACCTTTAAGCCCATGCGGCTTGCTGTACTGCGTCAAGGGGATGAGGTGCATCTTACCATTGCCGATAAGATCGTGGCGGCCCATCTTCTTGAGTGCAACACGCAACATAGGCCAATTTTCCGGATCATGGTAACGCAACAATGCCTTGTGCAGGCGCCGTTGACGAGTACCTTTGGGCACATTCACATCTTCTGAACTGCGGCCAACTCGCTTCAACGGGTTCTTACCGGAGTGATACATGGCGGTTGCCGACGCCATGGGTGACGGATAAAACGATTGCACCTGGTCGGCCTTGAAACCATTCCGTTTCAGCCATAGCGCCAGATTCAACATATCTTCTTCAGTGGTTCCAGGATGACCCGCAATAAAATAGGGTATCAGATACTGTTCCTTGCCGGCCTCGCGAGAAAACCGCTCGAACATCTCCTTGAACTCGTCATAAGTCCCAATCCCCGGTTTCATCATTTTAGACAGGGGACCCTGCTCGGTGTGTTCCGGCGCAATCTTTAAATATCCGCCCACATGCTCGGTCACCAGTTCTTTCACATACTCTGGCGTTTTGACCGCCAGGTCATAGCGCAGGCCAGAGGCAATAAGCACCTTCTTTACACCCTTGATATCCCGCGCATTGCGATACAGAGAAATCAGCGGCGTCTGATCCGTATCCAAATTCTTGCAGATATTCGGGTAAACACAGGACAGACGCCGACAGCTGGATTCAATTTCTTTGGTCTTGCAGGCCAAGCGCCACATATTCGCTGTCGGCCCACCCAAGTCGGAAATAATGCCAGTAAACCCAGGGGTTTTGTCTCGAATATTCTCAATCTCATCAAGAATGGACGACTCTGACCGACTCTGGATAATTCGGCCCTCGTGTTCGGTAATTGAGCAAAAACTACAACCGCCAAAACAGCCACGCATGATATTCACAGAAAATCGAATCATATCGTAGGCAGGGATCACCGCATCGCCATACTGCGGATGGGGAATACGTTGGTAAGGTCGCTCGAAGACCCAATCCATTTCTTCCGTGGTCAGCGGGATCGGTGGCGGATTAAGCCAGACGAATCGATCGCCGTGGGCCTGCACCAGCGCCCTGGCATTATGCGGATTGGTTTCACGATGGAGAATTCGCGAAGTATGGGCATACAACAGCTTGTCTTCTCGAACCTCTTCATAGGCAGGCAGCCGAATATAGGTCAGTTGCTGCTGGCGAGCCGCCTCCGCTGGATCGATCATGCGAATAACCGCGGTCTTTGGCTCAACATTATCACTGACCTGATCTTCCGCTAGGGTTGACGCATCAATTTCTTGCACATCAGCAGGTAAGGTCGAGAGCGCGAACGCCGTCCCACGGATATTACGGAGAGCCTCTATCGCCTCACCATTGGCGAGTCGGTGCGAAACCTCGATGATGGCCCGTTCCGCATTACCATATAACAACAGGTCAGCCTTGGCATCGAGCAGGATGGAACGCCTGACTTTCTCACTCCAGTAATCAAAATGGGCAATCCGTCGCAGGCTAGCTTCGATGCTGCCAATAACAATCGGCACATCAGGGAAAGCCTCGCGGCAGCGTTGGGAGTAGACAATCACTGCCCGATCTGGCCGTTTACCGCCAATATTGCCGGCGGTGTAGGCATCGTCGTGACGAATTTTCTTATCCGAGGTATAGCGATTGATCATCGAATCCATATTGCCGGCGGCGACACCATAGTAAAGATTCGGCCGCCCCAACTGCTCAAAATCGGCCGTTGAAGTCCAATCCGGCTGGGCAATAATGCCAACCCGAAATCCCTGGGCTTCCAAAACCCGACCGATAACCGCCATACCGAAGCTAGGATGATCCACATAGGCATCCCCAGTCACGACGATGATGTCGCAACTATCCCAACCCAGCGCATCCATCTCTGCACGGGTAGTGGGTAAAAATGGCGCAATACCAAAGCATTCGGCCCAATAGGGTCGATAATCAAAGATACGGGTCGTTTCAGCAGGTGGTTGCATGGGCTGGGGCGCGGGTGGGTGCATTTCGCTGCCTATCATACGGGATGCACGGCCCGCTGTAATTACACGATTGTCATAAGCTGAATCTTTTTACGCTCCATTGACAGAATTCAAAGCTATCCAAAGTCGATTTAGAAGACCAATTCATGTATCCTTGCGTACCGTTAAAAACCCCGATTTCACTTTTCAGCACAGTGGGTCAATATTTACAAAGGGGTAAGGTGAAACTCAAAAAGGGTCCTTCAATGTTTAAGAACAAAAAATTACAGGCTTGGGTAGAGCAAATGCAAGCGCTCTGCCAACCAGATCAGATTGTCATCTGTGATGGCAGCCAAGATGAATATGATCGCATGTGGCAACTGCTGCTCGATGCCGGTGCCGCCATTAAACTCGACGAGGCCAAGCGACCCAATAGCTATCTGGTTCGCTCAGACCCTGCCGACGTCGCCCGCGTCGAGGGCCGCACTTATATCTGTGCCGACAATCCTATTGACGCCGGACCAAACAATAACTGGATCGATCCGGCTACCATGCGAGACACCCTCGATGGTTTGTACGCTGGCTGCATGCGTGGCCGAACCATGTATGTTGTGCCGTTCAGCATGGGGCCCGTCGGCTCGCCGATTGCCCATATCGGCGTCGAATTGTCAGACTCCCCCTATGTTGTCACCAACATGCACATCATGACCCGAGTCGGTCAGGCCGTACTTGACGAGCTCGGCGAAACTGGCGATTTCGTACCTTGTATTCATTCTGTGGGCAGCCCACTGGTCGACGGCGCCATCGATGTGCCCTGGCCGTGCAATCCGGACAATTTATATATCGCCCACTTCCCGAATACCCGTGAGATCTGGTCATTTGGTTCCGGCTACGGCGGTAA
>DGOD01000277.1:5267-9358 GCA_002389265.1 Gammaproteobacteria bacterium UBA4475 | reverse complement strand
GCATTTCCTAGCGCCTGTGGCAAGACAAACCTGGCGATGCTCGTACCGACTATTCCCGGCTGGCGTGTCGAGACCGTTGGTGACGATATCTGCTGGATGAAATTCGGCGATGATGGTCAACTTTATGCCATCAATCCTGAAGCCGGGTTCTTTGGTGTCGCGCCGGGAACTGGTATGGATTCAAACGCCAATGCCATGCTAAGTCTGACCGAGAACTGCATCTTCACGAATGTCGCCCTCACTGATGATGGCGACGTTTGGTGGGAAGGCATGACCAAAACGCCACCGGCACACCTCATCGATTGGAAAGGTAATGACTGGACCCCAGCATCACAGACCCCGGCGGCTCACCCCAATGCGCGCTTCACGGTTGCTGCCGACCAGTGCCCCGTGATCGCAGATGAATGGGAAGCGTTAAAAGGCGTGCCTATCAGCGCTATCTTGTTTGGCGGCCGGCGAGCAACCGTGGTTCCTTTGGTCAACGAAGCCAAAGACTGGGCTCAAGGTACATTTTTTGGCGCCATCGTGTCTTCGGAAAAAACTGCCGCTGCGGCGGGCAAAATTGGCGAACTGCGTCGAGATCCTATGGCAATGCTGCCCTTCTGTGGCTACAACATGGCTGACTACTGGCAGCACTGGCTAAATACAGGTCAGCGCGAGGGCGCTAATCTACCAAAAATTTATTACGTCAACTGGTTCCGCAAAAATGAACAGGGCAAGTTCGTATGGCCTGGCTTCGGTGAAAATAGCCGTGTATTAAAGTGGGTGTTCGAACGTTGCAATGGCACGGCTGAGGCAATCGAAACCTCGATTGGTAACCTGCCGACCCTAGACGCCCTGGACACGGACGGCATCGACCTGAGCACAGACCAGATCGCTCAACTATTGAAGGTTGATGTGGAAGGTTGGCTGAATGAGATCCCTTTGATCTCGGAGTACTTCGATCAGTACGGGGATCGCGTACCCGCCGAGTTCCGTGAGGAACTGGCTCAGCTTAAGCACCGCTTAGAGGCCGCCAGATAATAGCTAGCCTGATCTACACTGGAGATCTGAAGTAAAAAAAAGGCCGCTGATAGCGGCCTTTTTTTCTTGGAGCTTTTTGCTTCAAGATAGCTCTAATCCATTCTCTCAATGATGGTCCCTGTACCCAGTCCGCCACCACAGCACATGGCGACGAGCGCGTACTTACCACCGGTGCGCTCCAGTTCGTGCAAGGCGGTCGTGATCAGGCGAGCACCCGTGCTACCCGTCGGGTGACCCAGCGCTATGGCACCACCGTTCACATTGACTTTACTGTGATCGATACCGAGATCTTTCTCCCACGCCAAGACCACTGAGGCAAAGGCCTCGTTGACCTCAAACACATCAATATCTTCAATCTGCAAACCCGCACGTTCCAGGACCTTGCGTGTGGCAGGAATCGGTCCCTTGAGCATGGTCACAGGATCCACACCCACCAGCGTATGGGCAACAATTTTTGCGCGGGGTTTGAGATTCAGCTCCTTGACCGCTTTTTCCGATGCCATGATAACCGCAGCTGCGCCGTCTGAGACTTGCGAACTGGAACCGGCCGTATGGATCTCCTGGCCAGGCACCGCAGCCAGCCCCTTCAGTGATTCAAGGGTCGTGGCTCGCAGCCCTTCATCCTTGCTCACGACCCGGGTCTCACCGGTCGGCTTAAAATCTTCGCCCAATACAGGCGCAGTGATGGCGACAACTTCGCGATCAAAACGGCCTTCTTCCCAAGCTTGAATGGCTTTCTGCTGGCTCTCAAGACCAAACTGGTCTGTGTGAGCACGGGTAATCTGATATTCCTCAGCAATCATGGCAGCGCCCATAAACTGACTGGCGGGCTGGTAATGGTCGTTGTAATGCACGCCCATCGGATTGCCATCCTTCATGGCCGCTCCCAGAGGTACCCGACTCATCATCTCAACGCCACAGGCCATCACCAGGTCTTCAATACCAGCGCCGACCATGGCAGCACCCATGGAAGTCGCCTGCTGGCTCGAACCGCATTGGGCATCAATGGTCGTCGCGGCGACTTCTAGCGGTAAGCCCTGCGACAACCAGGCGATCCTGGCAATGTTGAAGGTCTGCTCGCCTACCTGAGACACACAGCCCCCGATCACCTGGCTAATTTTCGATGGCTCTATGCCACTGCGATCCAGCGCAGCCTGCTGCACAGCGCCGAGTAAATCAGCCGGTTTCATGCCCGCCAGACCCTTGCCACGTTTGCCGATAGGGCTGCGACACGCCTCTACGATATAAACCTCTCCCATGGGATTTCCTCTTCTCTATTGATTAAAATTCTTGTTCAATTCGACAATGCTTAGAATAAGCAGCACCGCAACCAGAAGCAACTCTTGGCCCACTCACCCACATCGACACCGCGCCTAAACCGGCGTCAGCAGATAGTGGCCGTGGGCGGCCGCAATCGGCCGGGTCTTCTCATCCTGCCAAATCTCAGCCCGCACATTGGCCACCCTGCGCCCTTGGCGGGTCACTATCGCTCGACCATAGGTGGCGACGGGTTTACCGGAGCGCAGATAATCGATGGAAATATCCACTGTCTTGGGCAGCCGCTCGCAAGAGGTGTCAAATAGCAACTGAATGACTGAAGTCAGCTCCAAAAATGCGCCAATGGCACCTCCGTGAATCGCCGGCAAATTGACATTCCCGACCAGCGAGTCCTTGAACGGCAATATCGTGGTAATTTCATTACCTTTGCGCTCTACCTGCATCCCGAGAAACCGTGCGTAAGGGATACTTGCGAGCAGCGCCTGCATATCGTCGGCGCGACCCTCATCCCGTAACTGCTGGAGAATTTTCATCAGCTATCTGCCCTCGGTGTATTAGGTGTCCCTAGCATAAAGGCGGCGACTGACGTGGCAACCTGATCTTCGATATCGTCCTGATAAGCTACTGCTCGGACAAAGGCGATATTCTTCGCCAGCTTGTAGCATTCGGCCTGCACCATTAGGTCCTTGAATGGCTCTGCTGGGCGCATATAGTCAATCCTTAAATCGAGGGTCGCCATCCCCATTTCCATCGCCCAATCTTCGTGGCAACGTACCGCCCAGCCAGAGGCATTATCAAGGGTCGCCGTGATGACACCGCCGTGGATAATGCCCGTATCTGGGTCCCCCACCAGGTGTTCTGCATAGGGCACCTTAACGGTACAAACCCTGCCAACAACGCTGACCAATGACATGCCGATCGCCTCACCATGGGGTGGCAAATGTTCCAGATCGTCTTTATCCATTTTCGCTTACCATTTACCTTTTATACTCTTACTAAGCCATTACTAGAGGCTGCATAATCTAGGTCTCAGCAGGGCATTGCAAGTCGAAGCTCGAGCATCAACCACACTACAGGCTCGAGGCTTAGAGGCTAATAGTTAACCGTGGGGCAGAATCGTCCGCAAGCACCTGCGGACGGCAGGAGAACAGGCGTTCAACCGCGATACCTGCATCGACCAACCGGCGAGTCACCACTTTGCCACGGGTCTCAGCCAGTATCTGCAATTTGGCAGCCAGGTCCTCTGCCGCCAGCTCAGCATCTGCGTCCCTGTGTTGCTCAACCACGGAGCTGGCTATTTTATCAGCCTGGGTAGCGACACCGCAAAGTGTGATGGTCAAGCCCGGTCGGTTAATCATCAGCGCCACAATCTTGTTTATATAGTCTTGTTGTGACGCCGCAATGTCGGCACTGCCCGAGGCAAATATAAGGGGTTGAAAACGTGGCTTGGCGGCTGCCGATGCCATGTCTTTGACGAACAGCAAGGTGCCCAGTGGCTGCAGCGCCTGTTTTACATAGGCAAACGCAGCCTGCTTGGCCGCGTTCGCCAGCGCCGTATTAACAATATCGCTGGTATCCACCGCGAACTTACCCAGTTTGGTTTGGATCGGTACCTTAAGATCAATACGACCGTCCTGATCCTTCAGCAAGTTGAGCGCCACCGAGAGCGGCAAATCGGCACTCGCCTGCGCTTCAGCTTGGCTAGCATCAACTTTCAGACCTTCGATGCGGACACGATTTTTAGCTGCGATTTGGTTGTCTGTAATTTTGATTGACGAGTCGAGTCCCAA
>DGOD01000277.1:3662-5144 GCA_002389265.1 Gammaproteobacteria bacterium UBA4475 | reverse complement strand
GTTCCTCCTGATGTCTGGCTTTAAGCTCGTACCGAGTCAGCAAACCCTGGCCCAGATCGTTGACCTGCAATTGAATGTCCGGAATAACCACAGTGATCAAAGCGGAGCGGGACTGGTCGATAAAACGCACCTGGCCCGTCAAGTCCAGCGCTGCGATATGAATCTTCGGCGCGGCCACCTCTGCTTCGGGCGCTTGTTTTGCAGATATCGCTAATCCCGCGATGGCCCCTGACCGGGTTATCTTCAACAAACCATCCAGCCCGTTGATCGAGACATGATCAATAGCCACTCCAGTGGAACGATAATCAATATCCCGTAATGCTACCTGTTTGATCTTGCCAAAGGGCGGTGCTGCAAGCTGATCAGCCTGCAACAAACCGGTTGCGTTGAATCTCATGCCCGTCTCTTCAGACAGTAGCAAGCTAATTGACCCCGCCCAATCCAATTGTTCCAGCGACAGTGGTTGCTTACCGACCAGGGCCAGCTGTTTAATCTGGGTTGACCCGGTTAGGGCAATAGTGCGCTCGACACCATCGAAGCGCGCACTAACTTGCTGATTGAGCACCAGGGTTCCCGCCAACTCCAGCGGCCAATAGGCATTGAAATCTGCCAACCCCGCATCGAGCTGAACCTGAGCAGAAATTGCGGTGACAGCCCCCAAATCAAGCTCGCCCAGGGCAAGCAGATGCGCTGAGTCAATCGCCGTATCCAGGTCATAACCCATCGGGCCCGAGAACTCACTGTTAGCCCCCGTTACCTCTAAATGGCGAACCACCACAGCGTGCGTTTGATTCAGGTACTGCACTGCGATTTTCACATCCTGCAGTTGCAACTCATCCACTTGCCAGGTCCATGTGGGCGACGGTGGTGCGCCCACGACCGACTGGGCTTGTGTGATAGGCACTACCAAGCCGCCTATTGTCAGGGTTTGGCCTTGACCACCTTGAGATGGCGCGCCTTGAGACTGTTCACTTTGCGCCTGATAGCGGATTGGCAAACTCACTGCTTTGATCCACACTCGCTCAACATGCAACCGCTGACTAAACAGCGCTTTCATATTCAGGGTCAAATCCAACAACTCGAGCTGTATCTCAGCACCAACCTCGACCCGCCGGACTTGCAGATTGCCAGTAAAGGGATTGATTGACACTGACGCCACCCGCGCGGACTCGCCAAACAGCTCAGACAGCCCCTTCTCGAGTTGCCAACGCGCCACTATCGGCACACTGACAACCACCGCGAACAGGCTAATGATGACGACGAAACCGCCGGCGATTTTTCGCATATTCATACCAGTCATTCTCCCTGAACGACCCAGCGAACCCTTCTACCAAATTTGCTGGCGAACTGGTTCATGACTTTAAATTATCGGCGATTGAAGTGTCATATTCCGGCCTTCGCCAGGATTACAGCCGACGAGCCGGGATGCCGAAGGAAACGTTAACGGACCTAGACGGGACGATCGCCCTTGATGGTCACTCG
>DGOD01000277.1:0-3639 GCA_002389265.1 Gammaproteobacteria bacterium UBA4475 | reverse complement strand
GCGACCGAGTCCGGCTGCCACCGGAATCGACAATGAAAATTGGGATTTTTGATATGCGCAAATAACATGGCGAGAATGCCATCGCTTTCGTCGCGCTGAAGACCCTTGATGTGCTTGGTAAAACCGCTGTTGACAAACAGCGCCTTGCGGCCGGTGACCGGATGAGTACGGACCATCGGGTGAACCGCTGAAGGACTCACCCGCTGCGGGGCATGAGCGCCATAAAAACCCGAATAATCTGCCACATGCACCGCTGAAAGCTCTGCCAAAAGTCTCTGGATCGGTGCACTCAGCGCGGCATAAGCCTCGTACATATTTGCCCACAAAGTATCTCCACCGTGAGAAGGTGTCTGGTGCAAATGCAAAATACTCGCCATCGGCGGTTCTTCATCTGCAGACACATCGGAATGCCAACCCTCGCCATTATTACGAAAAGAGTCTTTGTCTGTATGGATCTGCATCAAAGCGGGATTATCTTGCACATAAGGCGCGGCAGGATGGATATGCAATTCGCCAAAACGCTGACCAAAGGCCAAATGCTGCGCTGAACTCATGGGTTGGTCTCGAAAAAACAACACTAGATGCTTCATCCAGGCCTGATGAATTTCTTCAAAAACCTCATCGGATAAGGGCCCACACAAATCCACCCCAGACACTTCCGCGCCGATATGCGGCGTCAGCGTGTGTACTTGTATATAACGATAATTCATTAATCCTCCGACGTTGGAGCGCATGACAGATTACTCAAGATCGCTTTAAGGCTGACTTTGTCTGTAGGGCGAGTGTTCTTGGAGAAAATCAATCTCCTCATCAATATAGCGATTTTCTTCGGTCAGAAAATGGCCCACAGCTTCACTGAATGACTGATTTGCCAGCCAGTGAGAACTGTATGTATGGGTCGGCAGATAGCCTCTTGCGAGCTTATGCTGGCCTTGAGCCCCAGCCTCAACCCTCGACAAGCCATGACTGATCGCATACTCAATCGCCTGATAATAACAGGCCTCGAAGTGCAGAAATCGGTGATCTTCGAGACAACCCCAGTTTCGACCAAACAGACATTCACTGCCGATAAAGTTGATCGCGCCGCCGATATAGCGCCCCTCACGTCGACACATGATCAGCAGAATATTATCACTCATGCTTGCGCTAATTCGGGAAAAAAAATCACGGGACAAGTAGGGCGAGCCCCATTTTCGACTACCCGTATCCACATAAAACCGATAGAACGCATCCCAGTGCTGCTCCTCAATCGCCGCACCCTGCAACCATTCGATCTCAACCCCATTAGCCAGTGCATCGCGACGTTCCCGGCGAATATTTTTGCGCTTTTTCGCAGACAACTGCTGCAGAAAATCCTCGAAGCAGGTGTAGCCATCGTTCTCCCAATGAAATTGATTGTGGGTTCTTTGCAGGAACCCGGCATCACCCAGTCGTTGCCATTGTTGTTTCGCCGCAAACGTCACATGCACTGAAGACAGACCGAGCTTTTCTGCTAGCTGCATCATGCCCGAGATCAGGTACTGCTCTAACTCATCGCTCTGCGGCGAATCTACCGTTAGTAATCGACGGCCAGTGACCGGTGAAAATGGCACCGCTACCTGTAGTTTGGGGTAATAACGACCACCCGCCCTTTCAAAGGCATCAGCCCAGCTGTAATCAAAGACATACTCGCCCTGAGAATGGCTCTTCAGGTACATGGGAACGACGCCATGAACCGCGCCACTATCCGACACCAAGCTAAGGTGCTGGGCAGCCCAGCCGGTCTCAGCCGTCGCTGAACCGCTGTCTTCGAGGGCGCTGAGAAAAGCAAAAGACACAAAGGGATCAAAGGCAATCAAACTTTCGGGATTCGCCAGCCGCGGATTCGCGCAAGCATCCCAGTTAGCCTGGCCAATCTCGTGAATCGAGCTGCAGGCTTGAATTGTATAGGTCATAGTTTCGTCAGTCAGAAGGCGATTCAGCCAGGGTGCAGCAGCACCCTGGCGGTTAACCGATCAGAGCATCTCGCTGGCGATAAACTCAAGTGCCTCGGTTTGTCCGGAACCAATCAGCATGCTACCCACATGGCCCTTGGCCGCAGCCGCTTTCCAGGCTTGCAGACGCTCTCTAATACGTTCTTTGGGGCCTACCAAATGCACGGCGTCTACCAATTCATCGGGCACTGCCGCCGCAGCCTCATCTTTTTTGCCCGCAAGATAAAGATCTTGAATCTTCACCGCAGCATCTTCGTAACCCAGCTTCTTGGCATAGTCGTTATAAAAGTTCGCGCCCCTGGCGCCCATGCCACCAATATACAGAGCCATACTGGCTTTCACAGGCGCACGACAGTGCTCAACGTTATCACCCATGATGCAGGTCACAAATGGCGCTATATCAAAGTCTAGCAAGGTCTTGCCCGCCTTGTTCAGACCTTTGCTGATATCGGCTTCGAACACATCGTAACGATCGGGATTCATCCAGATAGGGAACACGCCATCGGCTACCTCCGCACTGGCAGCGAGCCCCGCTGGCGTAATCGACGCCGTGAAAATAGGAATGCTCGTATCCGCTAGCAGAATACTCTTGAGCGCTTTACCCAGACCGGTGCCATCTTCTCCCTGATATGGCATGGAATAATGAAAACCCTGGTGCTCCACGGGTCCTTCACGGGCCATGATCTTTCTCAAGATCGTGATGTATTCTTTCGTCCGAGTAATTGGCCGACCATAGGCAACGCCATGCCAGCCCTCGACCACTTGTGGTCCAGAAGCACCCAGACCGACAATAAACCGACCCTGAGACAGCTGATTCAAAGTCATTGCGGTCATGGCAGTACAGGCAGGTGATCGCGCCGGCATTTGCATGATGGCCGTTCCCACCTTGATTTTGTCTGTATTCGCCAGAATCCAGGCAGCTGGTGTCACCGCGTCGGAACCATAGGCCTCGGCGGTCCATACCGAGTCATAGCCCATGCTTTCAGCGGCCTTTATTCGATCAATTCCCAAGTCCATGCTGCGACCAGAATAGCCGCTCAATATGCCAAGTTTCATGCTTTACCCTCTTTTCGTTAAATTCATCATATCCAGATCACTCAGAACCCGAACGCCTACCTCAGCCTTTGATTAAAACGTGAAATTTTTGGCCGTGAAGGTGTCATAAGTGGTTTGGGTATCTTTTGGCGAGACGCAGGAAATAATATGCGTGGTAATGCCCATTTCTCCATACTCTCTGATTCGCGCCTGACATTCTTCCGCAGTGCCCAAAATCGCGATATCGTCTACCAACCTGTCATCCAGCGCACTGGTGGTCTTAGCCCGATCTTTCGCCGCCCAACCTTCTTTAATCTGCTGCGCCACATCGGCGTAACCGGCCCAGGCCAAAAATGCGTTGTACACTGGCGTCGCGTAATAGGGCGCGAACGCTGCCCGAATCGCGTTGCGAGCCGATTCTTTATCGTCGGTAACAATGACTTGGTGACGACAGACAATCTCAACATCCTCCAGGCGTTTGCCTGCGCGCTCAGCACCGATCTTGATGTGCTCCATCATGCGCGGCAGCGCATCCTTTGGAAACAAATTGAGGATCACACCGTCACTGAATTCTGCGGCAGTCTCTAACATCTTACTGCGTAATGCCGCCATATAAACAGGTTGGGCACCC
>DGOD01000380.1 GCA_002389265.1 Gammaproteobacteria bacterium UBA4475 | reverse complement strand
TGCAGGCGGGTATGTCGCCAATTTCTCTAGTTCAGTTGACAGCAACAGTGAGGAAATCTACTCTCGACAGGTCCTTTATTCTTCCTATACTTCACCGCGGGCTTTGCTTCAACCACACTGATGGAACCTCTGGGTATCTACTTACCCATTTATCCGGTTAAAGGCTATTCCATGACATTCCCCATACTCAATGGAAATCAGGTCCCCAAGTATCCGGGTATTGATGAGGATCATTTAGTTTCCTACGCCCGCTACGGGAATCGGCTTCGGATAACATCGGTCGCCGAATTTGCGGGTGATGACGAATCTCTTGTGAGTGGGCGTTTAAAAGTCATTACTGATTTCGCACATTGGATGTGTGGTGATGCGCTAGATTATGCAAATGTGGAGCAATGGGCGGGCTTGAGACCCGCAACCCCCGCAACCTCACCCTACATTGGCCGAGTAGCGGCAGTCAGTAACCTATGGATAAATGCCGGGCATGGCCAACTGGGTTGGTCAATGTCTGCGGGTAGCGGGCGACTTCTTGCCGACGCGATGAGTGGCGAGTCATTAGAGCTCACGGGTGTCTCCTCCAAAGCGAATTGGCTAATCCCCCTGTAATTGTGTGTTTTGCATACCTTGGTTTGTTCGAGAACGCGGGACTCACGTTAGGGTAGGTCGCAAGGTAATAGCGGATTGAGCCCTGAGTGATCGTGGGTGACGTCTGCAAGGTCTGCGAGTCGCTTCATAATTGCTGTGCAGGAGTCACAATTCCGGCCGCCTCACCAAAGCCGATTGAACGGTAACCCTCTCGCATACATTCCCCCTTTAGAATCAACTGATCACCATCTTCCAACGCGATTCTGGTTGAGCCGTTCTCCAGGGTGACCGGCGTCTGCCCCATCTTGCCTAATTCTAGCAGCGCACCTGCCTCAGACGCGGCTGGACCACTGATCGTGCCCGTACCCAGTAAATCTCCCGCATTCAGTGGGCACCCATTGGAGGTCTGATGTGCAACAAGCTGGGCAGGATTCCAATATGAGGTATCGTAATTTGCTTTTGACAAGCACTGCAGACTACCCCCCCGCGGCTTCAGATGAGCAGCAAGATTGATGCTGAAATGTCCTGATCGATTATTCTTCGATGAAGTGAGATAAGCCAAAGGAGCGGGATCACCCTCAAATCGCTTAAACGCCGGCGCACGAAATGGCGCCAAAGCTTCTAGGGTCACTATCCACGGCGATATAGTGCTGGCGAAACTTTTTGCGAGGAACGGACCAAGGGGCTGATATTCCCAAGCCTGAATATCCCTGGCTGACCAATCATTGAGCAAAACTACGCCAAACAAGTGATCCTCGGCTTGATCTATATTGACCGATAGACCCAGCTCGGTACTCGGCCCGACAACAAACCCTAGCTCTGTTTCAAAGTCCAAAAAGCGCGAAGGCGCAAAAATAGGGTTCGCACTGTCAGGCGTTATTATCTGACCCCACGGGCGTCGCACTTCAGTTCCCGATACGATGATTGACGACGCTCGGCCGTGGTACGCGATTGGCATCCACTTGAAGTTGGGTGTCAGGGGATCATCGGGGCGAAACAATTTCCCGGCGTTGTAGGCATGAAAATACGACGTGAAGAAATCTGTGAAATCGCGCGATAACACAGGCAGCCCGAGTTCTACCTTCGCCATAGGCACAAGAAATCGTTCGATTCGCGAGCGCATTTCAACAGCCGACAAAGCCTGACTGAGAGCAACCCGCAACTGTCGCCATGTCGTACGGCCCGCTCCAGCGAGCTTGTTTAAATTATCCTTGTACTCAGCATCAACGGCGGCAAGGTCCAGCACGTGATCACCAATAGCCGTACATGCTCGGAAAGAATCGTTGCTGCCCACCATGCGGTACATCCCGAACGGGAGATTCTGAATCGGGAAGTCGGTAGTGGCTCGGTTGGCAGGCTCAAACCAACTCTTTAAATCAATGGCATGGGTCTGGTCGATCTCAATCATCGGATCGCTCCAATGGCTCTCCATATCGAGTGCCTCCGAGTCTTGCATCCGGCTGCTTTGAATAGCGGTTCAACCAAAATCGCTGAAACAGTCCGCGAGGACCCTTGTTTAGCGGCGGATACATCATTTGTGTGGGAAAAATGGTCGCTCTCGTGAAAATAGGCCTCGGATTTGATAGCTCGCGAAAACCCTCAACACCGTGATACGAACCGAAGCCGGAATTGCCAACGCCACCAAAAGGCACCGCCGCATTGACCACATGCCATCCCCAGTCGTTGATAGTTACACCACCAGAACGGGTCTCTGCCAGCACACGATCGCGCGATGCTGAGTCGGTACTGAACAGGTAGAGCGCGAGCGGACTTGGTTGATCCGCTACAAAGGCAACAGCCTCATCAAAATTTTGGTAACTCACTACCGGCAGTATGGGACCAAAAACCTCTTCGCGCGCCACCTGCATGTCGGGGGTTACACCGGTAACGATGTGCAGTGGCACCCGGTTACCCGATTCCCAAGGCGCGCAAGGGGTGACAGTGCCCCCTTTTTCCCTGGCATCTTCGAGCATCGCCCGAATGCGATCGGTGTGACGGTCGTTGATCAGACTGCAGTATTCCTCTCGACCCTCAGTTCCGTCGGGAAAGAACCGTTGGAACGAGGCCTGCACCTGCGCTACAAACTGAGGGACCTTCGCCTCAGGTACCAAGGCATAGTCGGGTGCAACACAGATCTGGCCGGACATTGCAGCCTTGCCATGGGTGATCCGCAGCGCCGCGTCATCCACATCGTAGTCTGGTGCAACGATTGCTGGAGACTTTCCTCCTAGCTCCAGAGTCACTGGGACCAGGTTTTTTGCTGCGTCAGCCATCACTATTCGCCCCACTCGCGGACTACCCGTAAAGATCATGTGATCGAAAGGCAACGCAGTGAATTCCGAAGGATCCAGCAGCTCTTCTCCAAAAACTGCGACCTCATCCTCCGGAAAGCTCTCGGACAACAACTGCTTGATCACCGCGTTTGCCCGAGGTGTGTCCTCCGGCAGCTTGATCATAGCTCTGTTACCGGCGGCCAGGGCGGTCACCAGAGGTCCGATTGACAGATACAGCGGCATGTTCCAGGGCGCCACAATCCCGACGACTCCCTTCGGCTGGTAGGTCACTTTCAGGGAATTCGGTCCAGCAAAGAGTGCCTGCGGACTACGACGTTCTGGCTTCATCCATTGCCGGACGTTGCGGCGAGCGTGATCGAGGACCCAAAGGGTGCCAATGACTTCAATCAAGCGGCTTTCGAAATGAGGTCTTCCGCCGAAATCTGCGCTCACGGCGTCAGCGAAAACATCCTGATAGCGCTCCAGCTGTGTGCGCAGAGCGCGCAGTTTGCCAATCCTCGCAGCAACAGTGCTCGGTGCAGACCGGGCCGCGCGTTTTTGCAGCGCCAAAATATCAGTCAAGCGACTCATGCGCGCCCTCCTCGTCAATCTCTGTTGAAAACTGGCGCTCTTTAGCGGCCAACTGTGCAGAAACCATCGCAATCATCTGGGCCGTGAAGTTGCCAACGAGACTGCCACCAGCGGTCAGAGCAGTTATTTCCGCCTCGCTGAATCCCAACTCCTTACAGATCGATTCGTTCTGCTCGCCCTGCTCTGAGGGCGCTCCGACCGCAGGGAGTTCCGCTTCCGAAAACTTCCAGGGCGGACCGGGAAGTCGATACTCGCCCCCCTGACGATCTGGCACTCGGCAAGTGGCGCCCCAGTACTCTGCCCATTCACTGTCAGCAAGATGCTCCATCGTGCGAACTTCACCAATAGCAATCTTCGCTTCGTCAAACTGAGCATCCAAAGTGGCCATATCGGGAAACGTCCAAATCCAACGCTGCACGACGTCCTGAAGCTCTTGGATGTTCGTCCGCCTCAATGCAGAACTTCGAAAGCGCGCATCGCTCATCAAGTCTGGACGGCGCATGGCAGCCACAAACCAACTAAAGGTGATGGCGTTCACTAGGCTTATGGCGCTCATGAACTGCTCGCCGTTAGGACCGGTGAAGAACGAGCCGTCGGTGGCACCCAAAATAGCCGGATCATCACCCGGATCAAGTCCATTGAGATCCATGTGTGCGTGTTCGTTAATCGCCATCAGAGTGGCGGCCATCGACACATCTATGTGCTGCCCCTTACCGGTACGTTCTCGCTGCTGGAGCGCTGCAAGCACAGCTATAGTGGCCTGAAGCCCTGCATAAACATCGGCATGGCTAAGTGCATCTGTTTGCGGATTTTTGAGGTTATCGCCAAAGTGGCGAAAACTGTGGTGGGTAAACCCAGCCTCGGCTTGAACGGTTGGCGCATAGGCCATACGACCGCGCCATGGCCCACCCTGACCGTACCCCGAAATGGACACATAGATCAGTCGCGGATTACGCGCCTTGAGACTGTCGTAATCAAAGCCAAACGACGCGAGCGTGCCGGGCCGAAAGTTCTCGACCAGAATATCGGCCTGGTCTATCAGACGATAGGCGATCTCCTTTGCGTCTGACTTGTTGAGATCAATAGAAATATTTCGTTTACCCGCATTCTGCTGGGCGTAATAACCCGTGACGCCGTTGGGATTGATGGGCGCCGCAAGGCGAGACACATCGCCTCGGGGCGGTTCAATCTTGGTGACGTCGGCACCGAGATCCTGCAGCGTCTTGCCACACAACGGACCGGCGAGGACTCGAGAAAAGTCAACAACTTTGATACCTTCAAGCGGTGAGGTCATGGCTCATTTCCCCTTGAATTCAGCGAGGCCCGGACCCCTTGTCATCAGGCTTTCAAGCCCTATTTTTAGATCTTCAGAAGCCCACAGAGGCAACTGCATTTGCTCCATCGCCTCGTCGGCCGCCTCGACGCCGTGCGCGGCAGCGAGGTTAGCAAGCTGTTTAGTAATAGTGTGTGCCAGTGTGGGGCCGTTACCCAGCTCCAGTGCAATGACCATGGCCGCTTCATCGAGCTTTTCGTCGTCGACCACGCGATTGATGATATTCCATCTCTCAAAGGTCTCTGCGTCGTAGCGGCGCCCCAGCATCGATATCTCTTTTGCCCGCGCGACGCCCGCCCGCTGGACTTGACGCTGAACCGCACCCATTAGCGGGTTGATGCCGATGGTCGCCTCCACCGAGCCTATTTTTGCCGAGCGCGCTGCAATCACGAAGTCACACGCAAGCGCCAACTCGAAGCCACCGCCCACACACACGCCTTGAATGGCTGCCACAATCGGCAGAGGAAAGCTTTCCAATTCGCGGAGAAACGCCAGCGGCGATACGGATAGCTTGCCTTCAGGGCCAATCGCATCGACGAACAGCGAGGTATCTGCACCCGCTGAAAAGTGGCGCAGACCACTCTTTAATAACACAGCGCGCGCGCCCCCCGTCTGAGCCTCAAGCAATGCTCGCCGCATGCCAGACATCAGATCGAGCCCCAGCAGATTATGCGGGGCATAAGCCATCGTCAGGATCGCCACCGGCCCCTCTCTCGTTACGGTGACACATTGGTCATTAGTCATAGCACCTTCTCCTTGGCCCGGCGAGCCGCTTTTCACGAGACACCAACCTAACCAACTCCGCTCGGAAGATTCAGGTGATATAGTGCCACCAAGGAGGTGAAATGATGCCAACCATTCCCGGGCAACCGCAACCGAGCGGCTACGGCCTGAAAGGCTTATTCGATGAGCTGACAGCGCAGGGTGTCAGTCAGCGAGACGTGCTTAGAAGCGCGGGCGTGCGTACGCTGACAGGGACGCTATCCCAGGCGCAGCGACTGGCCATTTTGCGCGCTGCTAAGGAGCACGCCACCCATAGACTGACCGCGCTGGAGGCAGGTCAAAGACAACGCGTTCATCACTTTGGCGTGTATGGGTTCGCCCTAGCGACCAGCCCCACGTTTTATGATGCTTTTATGTTCGGTCGCCAGCATCTCGAGCTTGCGGGTGCGGTACTCCAGATCTCATTCCATACGGATAACCGCGTGGGCATACTTCGAAGTGAAAACCCAGCCACACTCGGCAACCTGCTGCCTTTTGCGGCGGAGTTCTGGCGGAGCTCGATGACGACTCTACTCAGCGAAGTGCTAGGTAAGCCGTTTCCATCGGTTCTCATGCGCTTTCCCTATCCGGCGCCCGCCTATGCCGAGACGTATCGATCACGACTCCACTGCCCCATAGAATTTGATAGCCCAAATATGGAGTGGCACTTCGACGCCAGTATTCTGCGGGAGCCCTGCGCCAGCGCGAGCACTATCACGGCGACCATTTGTAAGGAATTCTGTGAGTCAATGATTGAGAAGGCGGGTGGCAGCTCGCCGCTGCGGCGCGACCTGAGGGCCTTCATTCTCGGCAATACGGGACGCAGAACTACCGCAGAGGATGCCGCAGGTGCGGTGGGGCTTGCCAAGCGCACACTGTTTCGCCGATTGAAAAGCGAGGGCATCAGCTTTCAAGCGTTGCTCGATCAGACTCGGGCCTCTCTTGCTCGCGAGTATCTGGAGAGCACTGCGCTAGGCACCGCCGAGATTGGGGACCGCTGTGGCTATGGCGATGAAGCAAATTTCCGCAAGGCATTCCAGCGCTGGCATGGAATGAGTGCCAGCCAATGGCGCCTAACGCGAGCGCAGATGGAGTAGAAAAAAGTCGGAGAATTCGCGGTTCTAGAAGTCTACGCGCGGCCTATCGGCCTTAACAGGATAGAGGCCGGCGGCTCTAAAAACGCAACCACAGGAGCATTTTGGTTGCCAAATTTGGCTATCTATTTGTTTGCAGCTGGATACCGGCTCAAGGACGGCGCGACTGGTGCGGTAACGTTGATTCAGCGCTTTGGTAGTGCACTGAACTTGAACATGCCCCAGGGCACCTTCTCTTGATGCTAAACATCAATTCACCTTGTCCACTTCCATATCCTGTTTCTGGACGGCGTCTACGTATGTCGCGACGATCGTCCGCCCCGCTTTCAACGCGTTAAGG
>DGOD01000331.1 GCA_002389265.1 Gammaproteobacteria bacterium UBA4475 | reverse complement strand
TCCTCTTGTTGCGTAGCTGCGCATCTCTATTCACGCACTAGTTTCAAGCTAAACCGTGCTGCTGCTCTCGCTGAGTGGCGTCAATTATTGAGCGCATAGATTTAGGTTGTGAGCGAAATTTGATGGGTGCTCTCATTATTTTGACAGCACCCTTTGAAATATTACTTGGCTAAATGTCTCGCGATTACGAAGTCCCCGGATCGTAACCCTTTAGGTGAATAATACTAGCCACTTTATTATGCTCGAACGGCTACAGCTGATCGCCAACCGGGTTGAAGACGATTGGCTTAGCGCCTGTGTTTAAAATAAATGTTGACCTATTCCAACACAAGTCTTAATAAAATGAAATGACGTTTTATCTGACGAAATCTATGGGAGTGAGGTAGTTATAGACCTCAATAATTAAAAAAAATAAGGAAGAAACTGAAATGAAAAAAGAAAAGAGAAGATTGCTGCTTACGGTCAGCCTCATTGCCAGCAGTTTGGCAGTTGCTACGCCTGCGTTCTCCGAAGGAGAGGTGGTGTTTTCATCTTGGGGCGGATCATTCCAGGATGCGCTACGTTCAGCCATGCTAGACCCTGCCGCAGCAGCGCTGAATGTGACGGTTAAAGAAGATACTACCAACGGTATTCAGGACGTGCGTGCGCAGATTACAGCGGGTGCCGTCGCATGGGATGTGACCGAGCAGGATTTGCCCTCATGCGAAACGCTGAGCCGCGAAGGTAGCCTTGAGCCGATTGATTATTCAATTGTCGACACAACGGGCATCCCCGAAGAGCTGATCCACGAAAACTATATCGGCTTCATCAACTTCACTAAAGTGATCGCGTATCGTAAGGATGCCTTTGGCGACAATGGCCCTTCCAACTGGGCAGAGTTCTGGGATCTGGAAAACTTCCCCGGCAAGCGTGGCATGCACGGCAAGGTGAACTACAACCTTGAAGCCGCGTTGATGGCCGACGGTGTTGCCCAAGATGACGTTTATGACGTGTTGGCGACGGATGACGGCAAAGCAAGGGCTTGGGCCAAATTGGCAGAGATCGCACCGGAAGTCACCGTTTGGTATCGTGGTGGATCACAATCTGCACAGTTGCTGCGTGATGGTGAAGTGGATGTGATCCACATGGGCCATAACCGAGTGGAAAGTGTAAGCGCATCAGGTGTTGAAGTTGCTTATGCATTCGATGGTGGCACAATGGACGTTGATTGCTTGCTGGTACCAAAGGGCGCACCAAACGCCGAAAATGCGATGCGTCTGATCAACGAATTGCTAAGTGCCGAAGCGCAAGCGCGACTGGCGATTACGATGCCGCTTGGCCCTGTGAATGCAGGTGCGTTTGATACCGGTATTATCTCGGACGAGCAAGCCTTGCTGGTTAACACGCACCCCAGCAACTACGACAAACAGCTTTTGGTTGATCCAAACTTCTACATCGGCCAATTGGGTGAGTTGACTGAAAAGTTTGATACGCTGATCCAGCAGTAATCGAATTGGGCGTAGCGCATTTTGCATTGCGCCCATTATTGTTAAGTTAGGAGCCTACATGTCATCTGCTGCCCAATCCCTCCCCATCGACATATCCAACCTGTGCAAAGCCTACGGATCAATCAAAGCGCTTGATGATGTGTCGCTGAATATTGCTGCAGGCGAATTCCTGACGCTGCTTGGGCCGTCAGGCTCAGGCAAAACAACGCTTCTGATGGCACTCGCTGGTTTTGTTCGTCCTGACGGTGGCTCGATCCGGTTCGGCGATCGCGAAATGATTGCGACACCGCCGCACAAACGTGGCCTTGGTATGGTTTTTCAAAGCTATGCATTGTTTCCATTCATGACGGTTGCTGAAAACGTGGCCTATCCGCTGAAAATCCGTGGGGTTTCCAAAAGCGATCAAAAGACACGCGCCGAACGCGCGTTGGATACGTGTCAGCTTGGCGGCTATGGGGATCGGCGCATCACCCAATTGTCCGGCGGCCAAAGACAGCGAGTAGCCCTTGCTCGAGCGATGGTGTTCGAGCCGCAGATTATCCTGATGGATGAGCCCCTGTCCGCGCTCGACAAAAAGCTCCGCGAACAAATGCAGATTGAATTGAAGGCGCTCCATCAAAAATTGGATGCAACCGTTGTATATGTAACTCATGACCAGCGCGAAGCCCTGACGATGTCAGACAGGATTGCGGTGGTCAATCATGGGCGGATCGAGCAGGTCGAGACTCCTGAGCGGCTCTATCGTCAGCCGCACAGTTTCTTTGTTGCGGATTTTATTGGTGAATCAGTTTCCTTGCCGGTTAAAGTGGTCAACGGTACAGCGCAACTCAATGGGCGCGTGATTAAATCTGATTTGCCCATTGCCCAAGGTAGCGGGGGCCATCGCTTGGTGATCCGGCCTGAGTTGCTGGAAGTCACCGCGGGTGCTGTGCCTGAAACAGCAAATGATCTGTCCGGAAATGTCCATGACATCATTTATCAAGGCGATAGCGTATTGGTTATCGTCCAGCACGACGGCGAAGGTCAAATAAATGTGCGCGTCCCTGCCAATCGCGCTGGCCAGGCCGGTCTGCCTTCCAAGGGGGAGCGTATTGGCCTTGCCCTGCATCCCGAAGATACAATCATCGTGCCGGAACATGTGGCATGAGTATCGCCGAGTCCAATGCAGCTAGCCCGATGCTTC
>DGOD01000165.1 GCA_002389265.1 Gammaproteobacteria bacterium UBA4475 | reverse complement strand
CCGAAGAACCAGAACACATGCTGGAACAGCACGGGATCACCACCGCCGCCAGCATTAAAGAATGCCGTGCCGAAATGAATATCCATCAACATCATTGTTACAACACCCGCCAGAACCGGCATCACCGCAATCAACAAATAAGCCGTGATCAACCACGTCCAGACAAATAGAGGCATCTGCATCAGCGTCATGCCCGGTGCGCGCAGATTCAGGATGGTTACGACCACGTTAATAGAGCCCATGATGGATGAAATACCCATCAAGTGAACCGCAAAGATAAAGTAGGTAACGCTCGGTGGCGCAAAGTCAGTGGATAAGGGCGCATAGAAGGTCCAACCAAAATTAGGACCACCGCCATCCATGAATAACGTACTTGCCAGCATGGTAAAGGCAAACGGCAATATCCAAAAGCTGTAGTTATTCATTCTTGGTAACGCCATGTCAGGCGCGCCGATCATCATTGGCACTAGCCAGTTAGCCAACCCAACAAAGGCGGGCATAACCGCACCAAACACCATGATCAACCCGTGCATAGTCGTCATCTGGTTAAAGAACGCAGGCTCGACGAGCTGCAGCCCAGGCTGGAACAGCTCTGCACGAATCACCAGAGCGAAGGTTCCGCCGAGGAGAAACATGGCAAAGCTAAACCATAGGTACAGAGTACCAATGTCTTTATGGTTGGTGGTAAACACCCATCGCATCAGGCCCTTGGCCGGACCGTGGTGATGGTCGTCGTGATGATGTTCTTCGATAATTGCGCTCATCCTGAATCTCCTGACTACTGGCCGGTGCTCATCATGTTGTTCACTTCTCGTGGCTGGATGGAATCACCCATGTTATTGCCCCAAGCGTTTCTCTCGTAGACTACGACTGCAGCAATTTCAGCCGCATTCAACTGCCCCTTAAAGGATTGCATCGCAGTACCCGCTTTACCATTCAAGACAATATCCAGATGGTCAGCTATCGGGCCAACGGCAAGTCCTTGCCCAACGAGGGACGGGAATGCGGGTGGCAGACCTTGTCCGTTCTTCTGATGACACGCCGCACAGACTCGGCCGTAAACCTCTTCCCCTTTCGCCATCAACTCGTCCTGGGACCACTCTTTGCCCACAGTTTCATAGACCTGGCGGGCTTCTTCTTGCTTGCTTGCCAGCCAGGTGTCGTATTCAGCTCGCTCTACCGCGCGAACTACGACGGGCATAAAGCCATGCTCTTTGCCGCACAATTCAGCACACTGGCCGCGATAAGTACCCGGCGTATCCACGACTGTCCAGGCTTCATGAACAAAGCCCGGTATTGCGTCGCGCTTGATCGCAAAATCAGGCACCCACCAGGCGTGCAAAGTGTCGCCGGAGGTCACCAGAAAACGTACGCGAGTATTGATCGGAATGACCAGTTCGTTGTCCACATCCAACAGGTAATGCTCGCGCTTGCGAATCTCATTTGTGATTTCTTCCTGAGGGGTCAGCAGAGAGCTGATAAACTTCACTTCCTTGGTAGGATCGTCATTCAGGTAGGTGTACTGCCATTTCCACTGCAGACCGCGAACCTCAATGTCGATTTCGGAATTACCAGCATCGTACATAGCCGTGAGCGTGGTCGTCGCTGGGATTGCCATAGCGACCAAAATAATGACGGGCACAATGGTCCAAAGAATCTCGATTTTGGTGTTGTCGTGGAAATCGGCGGGCACTGCACCCAGAGACTTTCTATGCACCAACATAGAATAGATCATCACCGAAAATACCACCACACCAATCACCACGCAGACCCAAAAGATCAGCATATGCAGGTCGTATACCTGACGGCTAATATCGGTAACCCCTTGTCTCATGTTCACCGACCAATCAGCGTGTACAACGCTGCTGGGCAGTAGCAGCGACAAAGCAACTAACAACTTACTCTGTTTCGCTTTATCCATCCCAAGAACTCCAATTTTGAATAAACACCATCCGGGCAGCCAATGCTGGCCGGACATTAAACCTTTCGTAACTAATTCGATGCTACTTACGCAGTCGAAACGATTACGGTTTACGCTCGCAACCTACCCTATATTGACTGGCAAACCCCCGAGACGCGGGAAATCGAGCGCATCCTACCACGATCGCCCCAGCAGGCGTAACTTATCACTCACCTGGATATGCAATATCACGAAACTGTATAGACTGGAAACCGGCGCAATTATATCAACGCACGCGGCTTTCTCAAGGGTCCGGCGCGCTAAATATGCAGCTATTCAACTAAATGTAGAAGAATTCTTGGCGTTTTTGGACCTCGGCAACCCAACGAAGTCTGCCTACCGCGACTCGCTCCCGTGAACAGGCTGGGCATTAGTCACGTAAATTGATGGGCTGCCAGTCACTCACAACTTCCGCGGTATCGGCCGACGTTAGATCACCCAGGTTCTGGCTGAAATCGCACTGATTACAATGGCGGCTCTGACCCTCGACGGTTTGCAGCACATAGATAAGATCTTCAACGCCGCATTGGGGACAGATAGCGCCTGCGATAAATCGTTTTCGACTAGTCAAGGATGCCTTCCTGACGCAGCAGCGCGGTGATCTCAGGCTCTCTGCCCATAAACGCCACAAACATGTCCATGGGTGCCTCGGACCCGCCCTGCTCAAGAATCGTCGCCAAGAATTTCTCACCGGTCTGGCGATTGAAGATCCCCTCTTGCTGGAATCTCGAGAACGCATCTGCCGACAAGACCTCAGCCCACTTATAGCTGTAATACCCTGCAGCATAGCCGCCACCGAAGATATGACCAAAACCATGTTGAAACCGATTGAAAGGCGCTGTTTGCGTGACGGCAACTCGGGATCTGACTTCGTCTAACAAACTCTGTATTTGTTGCGGTTGAGTGGGATCAAACTCACACCGTAAGCGGAAATCAAACAGGGAAAACTCCACTTGACGCACCATCTGCATGGCAGATTGGAAGTTTTTTGCTGCCAATACTTTTTGCAATAACGCTGTTGGTAACGGCTCACCTGTTTCATAGTGACCCGATATGAACGCCAGGGCCTCCTCTTGCCAGCACCAGTTCTCCATGAACTGACTGGGCAGCTCCACCGCATCCCACGCGACGCCGTTGATGCCGGAAACATCCGCGCAAGCAACTCGAGTCAGCATATGATGCAGGCCATGGCCAAACTCATGGAATAATGTGACGACTTCATCGTGGGTCAGCAATGCTGGCTGACCGCCCACTGGCGCAGAAAAATTGCACGTCAGATAAGCTACAGGTAATTGCAGGCTGCCATCAGCGCGCCGACGTCGAACTCGGCAATCATCCATCCAAGCACCGCCCTGTTTGTGCTGGCGGGCATAAAGGTCTAGGTAAAAACGCGCAATCAAAGCACCATTTTTGAAAATGTTATAGGTCGTCACATCTGGGTGCCAGGTTTTGATGTCCTCGACCTGCACGATCTCCAGATCAAACAACCGTTTGACCACCTCAAACATACCCAGAATGACAGTCGGCGCTGGCAGATAGGGGCGCAATGCCTCATCTGAAACACTGAACTTACTTTCTTTGAGCTTCTCAGCATAAAAACCCAGATCCCAGGGGTTGATGTCCGCTGCGCCGAATGTGGTTCTTGCGAATTCACAGAGCTCGTCAAATTCAGTGACCGCTGCCGGTTTTGCATGGCTCGCCAAGTCGTCCAAAAACGTCAATACCTGATCCGTAGACTGGGCCATCTTGGTCGCCAACGACAGCTCCGCATAGTTGTCAAAACCCAGTAACCGGGCCTTTTCTTTTTCTAACGTCAAGATCTCAGTCATCACCTGAGAGTTATCCCACTGCCCAGCATTCGGCCCGAGATCTGACGCTCGCGTCACATAGGCCTCATACATCTCTCGACGTAATGGCTGATTTTCACAGTAGGTCAGGACCGGCATATAGCTGGGGAATTCCAGGGTGAATAGATAACCCTGCTCGCCCCGTTGCTCAGCGGTTTGGCTGGCAAGCGCCAGGGCGCTGGCCGGCAAGCCCGCTAACTCAGATTCGTCACTGATCAGTTTCGACCAAGCCATGGTCGCATCAAGCACATTGTCGTTGAATTGACCCGACAACGCCGCGAGTCGTTTACCAATCTCCGCAAACCGCTGCTGTTGTTCGCGCGGCAAATCGATACCAGACAAGCGAAAATCTCGCAGGGCATTATCCAGCGCCTTGCGTTCGGCCTTACCCAGTTGTGCATATTCGGCGCTCGCGGCAATCGCCTCATAGGCCTTAAATAGTCTTGGGTTCTGGCCTAGAGCCGTCTCGTATTCAGACAGCCTCGGCAGACACCCATTCCAGGCCTCGCGCAATTCGGGGGTATTCACCACCGCGTTCATATGTCCCACCGCCGAGTAGGCTTGCCGAAGCTCGTCTTCCATCTGCTCGATCACACTCACCAGACCTGACCAAGTCGTTTGACCGGCGTCCAGCAGCTCATCAATTGCCCGCAGATTGGCGGCCAGACGCGTCTCAATGGCCGGCAAAACGTGTTCCGGCTTTATCAAATCAAAGGGCGGCAATTCGTGGGTTTCGAGCAATGGATTATTCATCGTCAATTCTCAATGTTAAGTGGCACGAAGCATTGCCATCACTGGCTGCGTCTTCACGCTTAAGCCAAACCAGATCTCAAAAGCCAAGGCCGCCTGCTCAACGAGCATACCCAAGCCATCACTGGTCACAGCCGCCCCATGAGCCTGACACCACCGGTTAAAGTCGGTGGCCTGCTGGCTATAAACCATATCGTAAACATGACTGTCGCGACCAATGACGCGCGCCGGAATCGCAGGCAACCTACCCGTTAAGCCGGCTGAGGTACCATTGATCACCAGGTCATAGTCGGACTCTAACTCAGCACTGGTGGTGAAGCCCAAGGGGCCTTCAAACTGATCAACCAATGCCGCTGACTTCGCCGGGGTTCGATTCCATAGATGCACTTGTTCGGGCTCGGCTGCCAACAGACTGCCGAGTACGCCTCGCACCGCACCACCAGCACCCAAGACCAGTATTCGCTTCCCACGCAACTGCCAGCTCAGATTATCTGTGATATCTGTGACCAACCCAGGGCCATCCGTGTTGTCACCGAACAGCTCACCATTAGCCAACACGTCGATGGTATTCACGGCCTCGGCGAGGCGGGCATTGTCTGACACCGAGTCAGCAAGCTGATAGGCGTCAAATTTAAACGGCACTGTGATGTTAAAGCCCTTCGCGCCATCCGCGATAAACCTTCGAGCGCCAGCCTCAAAGCCGTCCAGTGGCAGCTCAATCTTGTCATAACGAATATCGATACCCACTTGGCTTGCAAAGGCCCGGTGAATTCGAGGGGATTGACTATGCCCAATGGGATGGCCAAACACGGCTAAACCGTGCATCACGACGACCCCGGCTGGCTCGCGGCTCGAATCACCGCGCCACTAACTAGATCACGAATCTCACTGGCGCCATCCTGGCCGCCGAGTTCACCGGGAACAATATAGTCAATCGCTGCATGGAAATATCGCTGCAACATCAAGATCGACAATGCCGGTTTTTTGCCACTCGGGTTCGCGGAAGTCGAGACGATGGGTTGCCCCAAACAAGCACAGATCCCCTGCACTACAGGATGCGCGGAAACCCGTATCGCGACCTTATCGCTTTCGCCGGCAATCCAGTCAGGTACTCGCTGACTGCGGGGTACAAGGTAAGTCACTGGGCCCGGCCAGGTCTGCTGCAGCAAAGCACGCTGAGCTGCGGTGATTTGACCAATATAGCCTTCCACTTGCTCAAAGCTGGCACCGATCAGGATCAAGCCCTGGCGCCAGCTGCGTTGCTTCATCAATAAAATTCGATCGACGGCAGGTCGATTTTCCGGCAAACAGCCCAAACCCCAGACGCCTTCAGTGGGGTAAGCGATCACTTCACCCTGTTGTAACCGGGTCGCGACCATCTTGAAACGCCAGGTCTGGGGATGCACCATTGGAGTCGATGAATTCCTAAATGTCGAGATTGTGGTTCTTCTGACGGATCGCTTCGGCATTCGCTGCCCGCTCTGCTAGTAGCCGACCATGCAATGCTTCGTCCGCCAGCGCCAGCATTTGGGCCGCCAGGTAGCCCGCGTTCTTCGCGCCGGCCTTACCAATAGCAACAGTGGCAACAGGCACACCGCCCGGCATCTGCGCTGTCGAGAGTAGCGCGTCGAGACCCTGCAATGGGCCTGAGTCAATAGGCACGCCGATCACGGGCTTGAGCGTATGGGCCGCCACTGCACCTGCGAGATGCGCTGCCATACCCGCGCCAGCTATAAATACTGCGCAACCACGCTGCTCAGCATCAAGGATAAAGTCTCTGGTGTCTTCCGGAGTACGATGGGCAGAAGTGACGCGCACTTCATATCTGACACCTAAATTCTTCAAGACCTCACAACCAGCCTTCATGACGGGTAAATCGGAATCCGAGCCCATTAAAATTGCAACGAATGGCGACGACATACTTTGATACTCTGCTGACTTAAAGGGACCGGAAACTTAACCTAGTCTATGTCGGCTTTCAAGAACTGCCGATATATTTTGCGACCGACTATTACCAGAGCTTTGCTATGCGATACCCCCCCAAGCCCAATTCAACCAGACCGACAATTTCGAGTTCCACCAACGTCCTCATAACTTCGCTCACAGACACGCCTATCAGCTCGGCCAATCGATCCTGGGTCTGAGGCTCCAGATCCAAGACGCTAAGCAGTTGGGTCTGCACTGGCGTCAGCCCATCGCTGGAATCGGAGCGCACCTGTTCAACACTAACCATCGACTCCAGGTCCAGTTCTTCCAGAACATCTTGTTCGTGAGCCGTGAGCTTTGCGCCGTCACGCAACAGTTGATGGCAGCCTTCGCTGAGCTTGCTAAGGACCGAACCCGGCACGGCAAAAACCTCCCTGCCTTGCTCCATCGCTAAACGCGCGGAGATCAGTGAGCCGCTCTTGAGTCGCGCCTCAACAACCAAGGTGCCTAAGCTCAGTCCGGTAACCACTCGATTACGTTGCGGAAAATGATTCGGTGCGGCGGTGGTGCCCGGTGGAAATTCAGAAACAATCAATCCACGATTCTGGATCTCAGCATACAGGCTGGCATGCTGTGATGGGTAGACTTGGTCTGGGCCGGTACCTAAGACAGCGATCGTGGCGCCGCCGCTGGCCAAACTGGCGGCATGGGCAATCCCATCAATACCCAGAGCCATGCCGCTGGTGATCGCCAGACCCCGATCAACCAGCCGGCCTACCAGGTGCTTAACCACAGACCGGCCATACTGAGTCGGATGACGGCTGCCGACAACCGCAAGCTGGGAGGCGCGGAATATCCTTAGGTCGCCGACGCAGAATAAACCGATAGGTGGATCGTCAATTTGCCGCAGCAGCGGCGGGTAATCCAGCGACGCCCAATCTACGAAGAACCGCCGCGCGCCGGCGAGCCAGGCGAGATCCATTTCTACCTGTTGATGTAACGCAGGTGCCCGCAAGCGTTCTTGCAACCGCAATGCTACCGGGTATTTCAAACCGCACTTTGATCCGTGCTCTGAGGCCACGAAATGGTCACAGGCAGACTGGGCGTCGCCCAACAGCGCCAGCAAACGATGGCACAACCGCGGCTGCACCGCAGTTGCACGAATAAGCAGCAGATAAGAGTAGAGCAGCGCTTCAGTCGCTGCCACGCCACGTGTCCATATCGGTTTGCCCCATCAATGTAGAGGCCTTACCTTAACAACAGGAATCCGCGCCCGTCGACTGGCGACTACCTAGGGGTTTTGGAGCAAATCGCCGACACTCACTGGCTCTTTTGCCTCTAGCACGAGACCATAAGACATTTTATCGAAAACCCTAAAGACCATCAAAAGGCCCACTCGCTCCGCTGGCATGCGAACTTGGTCGCCCGCCAGCTTGTCACGGACGATCGCACCCTGTTTAAAGATCGCCAGGACATTACCTACCGCCAGACCCGATCGCACGCCGCGGTTTACCGTGACCACGTGGTTTTTACCTACCTGAGTAGCATTACCGACAATCGTCATAATCGAGCCACTAACCGCCGCTGTTGGCGCGGCAGGGTAAAACATCGACTCAACCCGGCGCTCTTCTGTGGGCAATAGTCGATCGCCCAATCTGACATCAGCCTTGACCGCGCCCAGGCTCATGGTAACGATATTATCGTCACGTTCTAGCACCGTTGCGACACCCAGTTCTTGAGCCTCGTAGCCAAGAATTTCTTTAGTTTCCGGGTCTTGATAAATTTGGCCGGACCGAAACACACCATACACTGTCGTATCCTGGACCCATTCTCCGCGCGCGTAAAATTCATCACCAGGCCCAAAAATCAGTCGGTCTGATTTATTCGCCAGGATGTAAGGTGCCTGCTCCAGTGTCTGCGCTTCAACGATTCGCCCAGCATTCAGCAGGCCCGCAATAGCGTCTAAGGGGATTGCTGGTATCGAGCTCGTCAGCGGCTCGGATCTGATCCTAGGGCTGGCTTTAACATCTCCATTGGGTATCGGTGTCAACCGCACGGTACGGGCCTCATCGCCCCTAGACAGCAGCAACTGGGGCTCACCGTCCACATAACGCAGCATGATCTCATCACCGGGATAAATCAGGTGTGGATTCTCAATCTCGGGGTTCACTCGCCAGATCTCCGGCCAACGCCAAGCCTGCGCCAGAAACATCGACGAGATATCCCACAAGGTATCGCCTTTTTGCACGAGGTAGCGATCGGGATGGCCGGGTTTTAGAATATCGTTGGCCGCAAGGCTGACTTGACTTAGTAGCAGGTTGACAACAACAGCGATAAGAATTTTTCGCATAGGGCGAATCCCATCCTCAAAACGCGTACAATATCAGGTAATTCTAGACGACACATCTGTGATCAGATGAGCTGAATTGCCAACTTGAACATGATCTTCATCAAATTATTTACACTATTATTACAGGGTTAGAACTGAACGCCATGGCGCTATTAAATATCTTGGAATTCCCGGATCCCCGGTTGAGAACCGTCGCTGAACCCGTCAAGGACGTCAACGGCAAAATCGCGATGCTCGCCGACAACATGCTCGAGACAATGTACGCGGCGCCTGGCATCGGTTTGGCTGCAAGCCAGGTAAACATGCACCTGCGGCTTCTGGTGGTGGATGTTTCTGAGGATAATTCATCGCCGCTGGTGCTGATCAATCCAGAGATCATTGCACGTGAAGGCGAGATTGAAACGAACGAGGGTTGCTTGTCTATCCCCGGTTATTTCGAGCCCGTATACCGGTCAGAAAAAATAGAAGTCACGGCCATTGACCGCGAGGGCAACCCTTTTACCCTGACGGCAGACGACCTTCTGTCGGTTTGCATTCAGCATGAAATGGACCATCTCGAGGGAAAATTGTTCGTCGACTATATCTCTGATACCAAACGCCAGATGATTCGCAAAAAATTACTCAAACAGCGCAAGCACCGTGAATAGGCCTAAAAGTTGAACCTATTGTTTGCCGGTACGCCCGATTTTGCTGCTGATCATCTCGGTGCGCTGATTGCCAGCGAGCACCATATTGTTGGCGTCATCACGCAGCCCGACAAACCGGGCAAGCGGGGCAAGCAGAGTGTACCAAGTGCTGTTAAGCGCCTGGCTGAACAACATCAGTTGCCGGTTCTACAGCCACTGCGCTTGCGCCGCAGCGACATTGAACACCTGGATGTCGATCTGATGGTTGTGGTCGCGTACGGGCAAATTCTCAAACCTGAAGTCCTGGCCTACCCCCGGCTGGGCTGCATCAATGTGCACGGCTCACTCTTGCCCCGTTGGCGTGGCGCAGCGCCCATCCAGCGGGCTATCCTGGCTGGCGATACGGAGTCTGGTGTCTGCATCATCCAAATGGACGCGGGGCTAGATACGGGCGACGTCTTGTTGTGCGCAAAAACTGACATCGCCTCGACAGACACCAGCGGAAGTCTAGCCGCGAAACTTAGCGAGCTCGGCACTCGCGCCTTGCTAACTGCGATTGAGCAAATTGCCGCTGGCACTACTCAACCAAAACCACAGCCTAATGGGGCGACCTATGCCCACAAGATTGAAAAGCACGAAGCTCAAATCGATTGGTCCCGGCAAGCCAGTGAAATCGAGCGAATGGTCCGTGGCTATAACCCTGAGCCGATCGCGTTCACGGAACTCAATGGCCTCAGAATGAAGATCTGGGCTGTCGAATGTGCCAGCGCGGAGACTCAGGCATTAGCGAGCAGCACCCAGCAAGCACAACCTGGCGAGATTCTCGCCGTCTCAAAACGCGGCGTGCTCGTCGCTTGCGGCACCGATGCACTCTGGTTGACCGCTGTTCAGTTACCCCTGGGCAAGGGCAGCATCCTCACCGGTGCCGATATACTCAATGCACGCAAGGCACTCTTTATGCCTGGCACGAAACTTTCCTGATGCAAGAATACCAATCCGCCGTTAGAGTCCTCAGCGCTGTCGTTATCGACGGCAAGTCCATGGATAGTCAGTTCAATAGTGGTGATTCGCCGCTGAGTAAACAAATCAGCTACGGAGTAATTCGCGACTATTATCATCTCAACGCCCTCCTCGAGCAGCTGTTGAAGAAGCCGTTAACCGGCAAGAACATTAACGTTCACCTACTGCTATTAGCTGGTCTTTATAGCGTTAATAACCTTAATCGACCCGCGCACGCCAGCGTCAATGCCACCGTGAATGCCACTAAAGGCTTAAAACTCCCCTGGGCTAAAGGGCTTGTGAACGGCGTGCTGCGCAATTATTTGCGCAATCAAGCTCACATTGAAACCAGCATCGAGGGTGACGTACAAGCCCAATCAAACCATCCAGAGTGGCTCCTCACGCGAATCAAGACAGCCTGGCCAGATCAACAGGAGGCCGTCATCGCTGCCAATAACGCACGGCCGCCGATGACGCTGCGAGTCAATCAACAACGACTCACTACCGCTGCCTATTTGGACCTTCTGGCTGTCAGTAACATCAGCGCGCGTCTTGCTACTCACGCCCCTTCCGCTATCTATCTCGACGCGCCCATCAGCGTGAACCTGCTACCTGAATTCGAGCATGGCTATGCCAGCGTGCAGGATGAAGCATCGCAACTAGCAGCCGGACTGTTAACCCCTGCTGCCGGTATGCGGGTGCTCGATGCCTGTGCTGCGCCAGGCGGAAAAACCAGCCATATTTTAGAATCCTTTCCCGGCATCGCTCTCACAGCCCTAGATCTGGAAGAACACCGATTGGTCAGCGTTGCTGAGAACTTAAAACGCCTGGATCTCAAAGCAGACTGCGTCGCCAGTGATTTGCGGGATTTTGTTCCTGCGGCACTTTTTCAGCGGATCCTGTTAGATGCACCCTGCTCAGCAACCGGGATTATCCGACGCCACCCGGATATTAAGTTGCTGCGCAGAAATTCAGATATTGATAAGCTGGCGGCTACTCAGCTTGAGCTGCTCAACGCCGCCTGGGCACTGCTAGCGCCTGGCGGTATTTTGGTCTATTCAACCTGCTCGATATTGCCCACTGAAAATGAAGACGTGATGAGACAATTTTGTAATGCGACTACTGACGCTGTTTTGATCCCTATTGAAGCCGAATGGGGCCATGGCCAGAAGTATGGCAGACAACTACTGCCCGATTTGGTCGGGCACGATGGGTTTTATTATTCGAGAATCGCCAAGGCCGTACAGCCATGAAAATTATCATTCTTGGTGCCGGCGAAGTTGGGGGCAACCTTGCCCAAAATCTCACCAAAGAAGCCAGTGATATTACCGTAGTCGACCATGATGCTGATCGCTTGAGAGAGTTGCAGGATCGCATTGATATTCGAACTGTTCGTGGCATGGGGTCGCACCCCGACGTACTGCGCCAAGCAGGCGCCGAAGATGCGGACATGCTCATTGCCGTGACGAATAGCGATGAGGTGAATATGGTGGCTTGTCAGGTCGCCTACTCTGTATTTCATACACCAACAAAAATCGCGCGCATTCGGTCAACCACCTATCTTGAGTACGGCATTTTTCGTAATGAAGCCATGCCCGTCGACTTTTTGGTCAACCCCGAGCAAATTGTGACCCATGATATTTGCCGTCTAATTGACAACCCAGGTGCACTCCAGGTGATGGATTTCGCTGATGGCCAGGTCCAGCTTGTGGGGATCAAAGCCCATTATGGTGGCCCCCTCATAGACCAAGAGCTACGTTATCTGCGTCAGCACATGCCCACAGTTGATACCCGCGTTGCTGCGATATTTCGAAAAAATCGGCCGATCATTCCTCAGGGCGACACGGTGATCGAGGCTGAAGACGAAGTCTTTTTTATTGCTGCAGCCGGTGATATTCAAGCGGTAATGAGCGAAATGCGTCGAACCGAGAGACCCAATCGGCGGCTAATCATTGCCGGCGGAGGGCATATCGGTCTTGGTCTGGCTCGAGCACTGGAACATCGTTACGGCGTCCGAGTCATAGAGCGCAGTCGCCAGCGTTGTTATGAGTTGTCAGAATCTCTGGACCGGGCCATCGTCCTGGCCGGGGATGCCTCCGATAGAGAACTACTGCTGGAAGAAAACATTGAAGAAACCGATGTGTTTTGCGCCGTGACTAACGATGACGAAGCCAACATTATGTCCGCGATGCTGGCAAAGAGTCTGGGCGCCCGCAAGGTGATCGCGTTGATCAACAACCCCGCTTACGTTGATTTGATTGAGGGAAGCAATATCGATATCGCGATTTCACCGCAACAAGCGACTCTCGGTAGTATTCTCACCCACATCCGTCGCGGTGATGTGGTCAAGGTTCACTCCCTTCGCCGGGGAGCCGCCGAGGCTATCGAGGCTATCGCCCACGGCGACCGCAGAAGCTCAAAGGTCGTGGGAAGAAAAATCGAGGAAATTGATTTGCCCCCGGGCGCTAATATTGGCGCCATCGTCCGAGGTCGCGACGTTATCATCGCTCATGATGATGTCGTTGTTGAGCCCGATGACCATGTCATCCTGTTTCTGGTCGACAAAAGCCGAATCAGCGAAGTCGAGAAGCTGTTTCAGGCACCCTTCACTTTTTTCTGACGGTAACCCATGCATATTCAAATTGCCTTCAGAATACTTGGCAGCCTCCTGATGATCTTCAGTTTGACCATGTTGCCGCCGATCCTGGTTTCCTGGTTATTTGCCGACGGCGTCAGCATTATCTTTATCGATACTTTCGCCTTGACGTTTTCCGCGGGCGCGGTCTTATTCGGCTTGTTTCGAAAACACCATCAAGAAATGCGAACCAAAGACGGCTTTCTTATCACATTTTTATTTTATATGGCGCTGGGCTGCTTCGGCGCGATTCCCATGGTCCAGGAGAGTGGTATCAACCTAAGCTGGCCAGACGCGCTGTTTGAGTCCTTTTCAGGCCTCACCACCACCGGCGCAACCGTCATTACCGGGATCGATGATTTACCCGCCTCAATCCTGTTTTATCGCCAACAACTGCAGTGGCTCGGCGGTATGGGCATCATCGTACTCGCTGTTGCCATACTACCCATGCTAGGCATTGGTGGGATGCAGCTTTATCGAGCAGAAACGCCCGGGCCTTTAAAGGACAGCAAACTCACCCCGAGAATCAAGCAAACAGCCGTCGCTCTGTGGTCTATTTATATTGGTCTCACCGTAGCCTGTGCCGCCGCTTACTGGATCGCGGGCATGTCCTTGTTCGATGCAATCTGCCACAGTTTTTCGACTATCGCCATCGGCGGTTTCTCAACCCACGACGCAAGCATCGGTTACTTCGACTCCGTAGCGATTGAGATGGTTGCGATCTTTTTTATGGCGCTTGCGGGTATCAATTTCGGGCTGCATTTTTTTGGCTGGAGGGAACGTACGGTTTTGCATTATCTTCGCGACGATGAGGTTTTCTTCTACCTGTTGTTACTCGTCATTGGCACCGTTATCGTCACGGCTGGACTCGTATCATTCGGTACCTACGAGATGCCAACTGCATTTCGATTTGCCGCTTTTGAAGTGGTATCGATTTTCACAACCACCGGCTTCGCGACCGCCGATTTCAGTACCTGGCCAAACATGCTGCCGTATCTGATATTTCTCGGCGCGTTTACCGGCGCTTGTGCCGGATCTACCGGTGGTGGCATGAAAGTCATGCGCGTCATGCTGATCTGCAAACAGGGGATTCGAGAAATTCACCGGTTGATTCATCCCAATGCTATCTTCCCCATCAAACTCAATCGTCGCCCTGTCTCAGCTGGGGTTATCGATTCTGTCTGGGGGTTCTTCTCGATCTACGTGGTGATTTTCTTATTTATGTTGCTGGCCATGATGGCCTGCGGTCTGGATTTCAGCAGTGCATTTTCAGCGGTCGGCGCAACCATTAATAATCTTGGGCCAGGCCTTGGCAGCGTCGCTCAACACTACGGCGACATCAGCGATACCGCGAAACTCATCCTGTGCTTTTCCATGATGCTCGGTCGCCTCGAGATCTTTACGTTGCTGGTCTTGTTTACCCCGATGTTCTGGCGCAAATAGCGTCTATAGCGGCAGAATACCCGTCTCATGGCGGCTAATCAGTAAAGTGGAATGCTGCCCTCAGGGTAGCGGCGAAAACGTTTGTACTCCCACTGGTATTGCTTCGGATCAATCCGCACACATTGTTCAATGCTCTTGTTAAGCCCTAGCATTGATTGCATGGAGTCATCGGCATACACGTCCGCATCAGGAATACCGAACCGCACGGTAAAGCCTTGCCCGCCAGGCTCACGAATAACAACACACGTGACCACCCTGGCGCCGGTTTTTTGGATCAATCGGGTCAGCAGCCGGTCGGTGAACGCTGGCCGTCCAAAAAATGGCACGAACTCGCCGCTGCTGGGCACCTGATCAGGCAAGACGGCGACGACACGACCCTCTCGCAAGCGCCGGTATAGTTGCGCTACGCCGGCGCGGTTAGTGGGCACCATTTCATTCCCAAAATTCTTTCGCACCGCTGCCATAATCGGTCGCAAATAGGCCTTCGCCGGGGGCTGATACAAGGCTGTCATGGGCTGGCGGCGCGCAAAAAATACATTCAGCAACTCCCAATTACCGAAATGGGGCAGCAGAATAACGACGCCATTCCCCAGTGCAATCGCCTCATCCAATAGAGATTCGCCTTCCACCTTGTTGATCCAGCTGTCAATTCGGCGCCGAGAACCGAGCCAAATAGCCGGTGTTTCCATGATCGTCTGCCCCATGTGCTGCAGGCTGGATTTGACAAGATGATCCGGCTTCATGTCAGCGGGAAACATATCGCAGGCTCGAAGGTTAATCTCTGTGACGCTCGCGGCACGCGCCTTGAACCAGAACAAGCAGGTACCCAGGCGCCGACCGAGCCACTGGCTTAAGCCCAGTGGTAAACTCGCCAGGCAGCGCAAGAGGACCCATACCATAATGACAGCAATAGGGTTGGGCGGTAGACCTTCATTAATTTCGTTACTCATGGACAGGCAGCCGCACAGTCGCGATGCCGGTGGCAAGAAACGAGATGGTCATTTACCATGCCCGTCGCCTGCATCAACGCATAACAAATCGTGGTGCCGACAAATTTGAAGCCATCGGCTTTTAGACGCTTACTCAACGCATCTGACACGGCAGTCTTCGCCGGTACATCAGCGATTGAGACGAATTGATTTTGAATGGGCCGACCGTCCACGAAGTCCCAAAGATAATCCTTAAACTGGCGGCCTGAATCCAAAATGGCAAGATAACTGCGCGCATTTGTAATACAGCTGTCAATTTTCAACCGATTGCGCACGATGCCCGCATTGCCGAGCAACTCGGCTTTCTTTTGGTCGCCGTAACGGGCGATCAATTCTGGATCAAAACCGTCTAAGGCCAACCGATAGTTCTCTTGCTTGCGCAGAATCGTGATCCAGCTGAGTCCGGCCTGAGCGCCTTCGAGCAGTAAATACTCGAACAGCACTCGATCATCAAACTCGGGGTAACCCCAGACCTCGTCATGATAGCTTCGATAAAGCTCGTCACCCTGACACCAGTCACACCGAATCAAGTCTTCTGTTGCCATCCATAAACCCTCCAATTATACCGATCCACTGCTGATATCGAGCTTTCGGTGCCACCACCGGACCTTCCTGCATTATTCTACAGGACTTTATCGTCACGAACATTCGGCTACACCGATGGCCATGACTCCCACTCCTTCGGTATACTGAGCGCCATTTCATTGTTAGGCCAGATACATGAGCGTAGCCACTTTCCAGGACATGATTTTGACTCTGCAGCGCTACTGGGCAGATCAAGGCTGTGTATTAATGCAACCCTACGATATGGAGGTCGGTGCCGGGACCTTTCATCCAGCGACGTTCTTGCGCGCTATTGGTCCAGAAAGCTGGCAAGCGGCCTATGTTCAGCCATGCCGACGACCAACAGATGGTCGGTACGGCGAAAACCCCAACCGCTATCAATATTATTACCAGTTTCAGGTCATGCTTAAACCATCGCCAGAAAACATTCAGGCATTGTATCTCGACTCGCTACGTCACTTAGGCATAGACCCACTAGTACATGACATTCGTTTTGTCGAAGACAACTGGGAATCTCCGACGCTTGGCGCCTGGGGCCTCGGTTGGGAAGTCTGGATGGATGGCATGGAAATAACTCAATTCACCTATTTCCAACAGGTTGGTGGGCTCGAATGCTATCCCGTCACGGGTGAGATTACCTATGGTCTCGAGCGCCTGGCACTCTATCTGCAAGGCGTCGAAGATTTTCAGCAACTCATCTGGAGCAAATCTGATACGGCGACGGTGACCTATGCCGATGTCTTCCACCAGTATGAAGTCGAGATGTCTGCTTATAATTTTGATTACGCCGACGTCAACGCATTGTTTGCCCAATTCGATTTTTGCGAAGCAGAAACCACTCGGCTATTGGCTGCATCTTTGCCTTTGCCCGCTTATGAGTTTGTAATGAAAGCATCCCATGCATTCAATTTACTTGATGCTCGCCAAGCGGTTTCGGTAACAGAGCGACAAAGATTTATCTTACGGGTCCGAGCCCTTTCTCGGGCTGTCGCTCAAGCCTACTTTGATTCAAGGCAGGCACTCGATTTTCCGCTGGCCGATGACGCTATTAAGCAAACGCTTCTCCAGGAGGTGATCAGTGATAGTTAAAGATCTCTTATTTGAGTTGCAGACTGAAGAGCTTCCGCCAAAATCTCTTGGTCCATTGATCAAGTCTCTTGTGAATAATATTGACGCCGAACTTAAAAAATCTCAGTTCGATTTCAAGACTGTTACTAGTTACGCAACACCTCGACGGCTTGCTTTCCTCGTTTCTGATTTGGCAGAACAGCAACCTGACCAATCAATAGAGCGGCGCGGTCCAGCTTTACAGGCCGCTTATGATAGTGAGGGCAAGCCTTCGAAAGCGCTGACTGGATTTATGCGCTCTTGTGGACTGGACAACCCCGACATGCTGGAAAAGCTAGAAACATCCAAAGGCACTTGGCTGGTTTACCAACAACACAAACCTGGCGGCAATATACGAGAACTGATTGGCGACATCCTGTTAAAGAGTCTTAGCACGCTGCCAATCGATCGTAAAATGCACTGGGGCGCGAGCCGAGTTGAGTTTGTCAGGCCAGTACACTCCTTGATTCTTCTCTATGGCGAAGAAATTTTACCCGCAAGGATTCTCAATTGTGACTCTGGAAGAACGACTCTCGGCCATCGCTTCATGAGCAGTGGCTTAATCAACATCAAGTCTGCAAACGAGTATGCTGAGGTGCTCAGAGATAATTATGTGATTGTTGATTTCGAGGCCAGGAAATCACTCATCAGTGAGCAACTGGCTAAGGTTGAGGCGCTTGAAAATGCGCGTGTCATTATCGATCCAGAGTTACTTGATGAGGTCACGTCTTTGGTTGAGTGGCCCGTCGCTCTGAGCGGTAAATTCGACCCAGCATTTTTGAGTGTGCCAGGGGAAGCATTGATCTCAGCGATGAAATCGCACCAGCGGTATTTTCATCTCGTGGATTTACAGGGCAAGCTTCTGCCGCGGTTTGTGACTATCGCGAATATCGAGAGTAAAGATCCACAAGCCGTTATCGCGGGCAACGAGCGAGTTATTTCTCCTCGGCTGGCTGACGCAGCTTTCTTCTATCGACGGGATCAGCAAACGACACTCGAGAGTAATCTCGAGCGTCTCGGCAATGTAGTATTTCAGGCTAAACTGGGCACCTACTTGGATAAGGCCAAGCGCATTTCCCGCATAGCTGGGTTCATCGCCGAGCAAATCGGCGAAGACGTCAGCCTGGCGCAGCGTGCCGGATTATTGTGCAAGGCTGACCTGGTGGCCTCAATGGTCGGTGAATTTCCGGAACTGCAGGGTCTTATGGGCGGCTATTACGCTCACCACGACGGTGAACCGGAAGCGGTTGTACAGGCCATTAAGGAGCATTACCTGCCGAGCTTTTCCGGTGGAGAATTGCCAACGAGTGCCACCGGTCAGGCCGTCGCGATCGCAGATAAGCTCGATACGCTGACAGGCCTGTTTGGTATCGACCAGCCGCCCACGGGTTCCAAGGATCCCTTTGCGTTGCGGCGCCAGACCCTTGGGGTCATTCGTATCTGCATTCAGGCTGGACTCAAGCTGGATATTCGAGAAACGCTGGCGATGGCGGCCGGCCAGCATAGTCCAGACTTCTCAACGACAGCTGTGTACGACTATTTATTGGATCGTCTAGGTACTTGGTATCAGGATCAAGGCGTACCCGGCGACACGTTCAATGCCGTGCGATTTAGTCACCAGGTCATCACGGATCTTGGGGACTGCGACAGAAGAGTCCGATCGATTCAAGAGTTTCGCGCTCAACCCCAAGCCGAGAATCTGATCGCCGCCAACAAGCGGGTCGCGAATATTTTAAAGAAAGCGGGAGCGATCGATGCCAGCATCGATACGGCGCTGTTCCAGTCACCGGCAGAAAGCGCGTTATTTGCCGCACTAGGCGTGGCGGAGGCAGATATGCAGGCACCGCATGAGGATCTTGAACAGGATTATAAAGCCAAATGCCTGACCCTCGCGGCACTGCAAAGTACGATTGATGCCTATTTTGATGAGGTCATGGTCATGGCTGAGGAACCTGCAATAAGAGCGAACCGGCTGGCAACACTCCAGAAGATGCGCACTTTATTTTTGGATATCGCCGACTTCTCGTTGCTTCAATGAGTGTCGGGGCAAAGCCAGTCGGCGAGGAACTGAGTCGTGGCTGATTCAATTATCGTTTTAGACAGAGATGGCGTGATCAACCTCGACTCGCCAGACTATATTAAATCAGCGGGCGAGTGGGTACCGCTGCCGGGTAG
>DGOD01000324.1 GCA_002389265.1 Gammaproteobacteria bacterium UBA4475 | reverse complement strand
AAAAACGCCCGATTTAGGGTATTGATCTACTAGCGATGAACGGAGGTCGAAATGACTGTCTTTCGAGAAGTTTCAGAGGCTTGGATTGCCTCTAAAGAGCACTGCGCCGGCTCACTAGGCCGGATTCAATTTTGGGTCGATCAATTCGGTCCCATACCCATTACCGAAATTAGCGAAGATGACGTTGATAAGGCGCTGGAAGCCTTAGTCGCGCGGGGTAAACTCAAACCCGGCATAAACGGCAAACCAGCCAAGCCCACAGGCGAGCCACTGGCGGGTAGCACGATCAACCGTTTTATCTCCACATTGGCTGGCATCTTCAAGTATGCGAGACGAGTGCGCGCCCTGCCGCGCTCTCATACGCCGCCCACACGAGGCATCGAAAAGGCGCCTGAACCCGTCGATCCCGACAAATACTTTCGACCCGAAGAGGTCGATGACCTCGTAAAAGTTGCTCGAGTTGTCGATCAAAAATGGCGAAAAATGATTTCGACCGAACCGTTGGCGTTCACCCCACCAGCGCCGAGGAGTTTGTCACCATGCGTGAGTCGGTAAAAAATTAATACCGACCGTGTAGTTGTGCCCACTCTCACCCACGACCACTGCGCTAACGCTGAAAAAATTTGGAATCATCATGAATTAACAAAGCCATCCGCGGCCCTGCTCACCCTCAACGTGTAAATTGACATAGCTCTCGTGGCGAGCATTTCGAGGGAGCTGAGTGTGATCGAGTCCGTTCTGCGCGAGGCTCCCTCAATTTTTACACCGCCTTTTCTTGCTAGTGCAAATTTTCGCTACGAACCAAACCAACGGTATGGCTGGCGAATATCTCCGCAATTGGCCGCCAGAACTTAATGTGACAGGAATTCCCTGATGATTAAATTATGATCCGAGCTGAAGAATCTTCGTTTCAGCAGTGGCTCCGAGTCGCCAGCAGCAGGCCTGTCATTCGCCAAAGCACAAAAGTGTCGATGATCGTCGGTACAATCCTGATCGGGATCAATCAAGGCAATCTCATACTCGTTGGATCTCTCTCGCCGGACCTCTTCTGGAAGGTGCCGCTTACTTATTGCGTACCATTCGCTGTATCCACCTATGCCGCAGTAAACGCGATCATTACCAGAGGACTTGACTAGGCCTGAGAGGTGGAAGAAACCTGAAAAAACAACGGCGAGTAGGTTCAATCGTACGAATTCGTCGCGTGAAGGCTAATCGCGCGCGCAATAAAGGCCTAAAACGAAATGGCTTATTCGTCAGGAGCGCTAACAACCATGGCTGCAGCACTTTCTCGCAATTGTTTGGCACTGCTGAGGTAGTAGTTTCTGGCCGTCGTGGTGATTACCACTTCCGCCAGTTTTGTCATAGCGTCCGCTTTGCGCAGCTTTGCATCTGTCGATCTTGGCTCAAGAGCGAGGATATAGTCGGAGAGTTTCAGCACCCACTGGTAGTCACCCTCCTCCATGGCCGCTTCCGACTGAGCACGCAGTTGTGATATTCCACCTGCCATTTTAGCGAGGCGGGTTGCTTCTTCCTTGTCAGTTAACGGGAAGAGATTAGTCGCATTGCCATCAAACCACCCCAGATACCCAGCAAAAATTGATCTGACGGCCCATTCTGGGTTGCCGTAATGCGGTCGGAGATAGTCCAGCGTCAGGTACTTTTCAGGCAACTGGACGTATTCAATGAGCTGGTTCGGCGTCAATCCTTCGTTGATTCCCTCAACCGTCTTATCGAACACAAACTGAATCGCATCGCGGTAGTTGGTGAGCATTTCGGCCGCTACTTCTGACCCCACAATCGGTCGCGTGTGACCAGGTACTAAGACTTCAGGCTGCTCATTGAACATAGCGTCAACTGTCATCGCCCATGTTCTGACATCGCGATACGCTGAACCCCGAATCGGAGAGAGGTTGGGCCATGACTTGTAGAAATTGTCCCCCGCGAAGAGCACCGCCTCTTTGGGGAACCAAATGTACAGCGCATCGCTGGTCTCCCCATCAGCCACCACCAGGTCGAGATCTACCCCGGCGAAAGACACGCGAGTGCGATCGTCGGTCGTAAAGTGCGTCGGCTTGGCCTCGTGAGCGGATTCAAAAACCGCACCCCCGCGTTTTGGCCAATAAGCCTTGGCAATTCCATTATTGATGCGCTGCTCAGGTTTCAGCATAAAGCCCGCCTGCATCGCCCCCCGCTTTCGCTGTCGGTTTATCCCCGCCTCGCGCAAGGTATTGGATTCATCCTGAAGCCCCTCCCGAGCCCAGACTTGCACATCTCCAGAATCGACAAACGCGGCGAGACCACCCAAGTGGTCAGGATGGCCATGAGTGATTACGACGCCGACAACAGGCTTCTCGCTGATCTTCCGAAAGTCCTCCCGGATTTCGGCGCCACTAACAGTGTCGATGCCACTGTCTATGATGACCAGACCGTCCTCACCCACGATCATGCTTACCGCTGAGACTGCATAACCCACCGCTACATAGACGCTGTCGGATACTTTGATGATGTCCTTCTCAAACTCTGCATTTCTAAGTTTGAGTTCCCGCGTGGCCTCAGTATCGGCAAAAGCAAAGCCGCCACTGAGAATTAACGCCACTGTCATCAAGCTACGCAGATACAAGGACACGCTACACCTTCACCAATTCACTGTTTAAACAACGGGGAACAACCATCGAAACCCACCAATATCTTTATCTAGAAATTGAAGCGACCCTGAATCGCGACTTGCCGGCCGGGAGCCATGAACACCAATGTCGGTATTGCCGGCGTTACTCCTTGCTCCGGCAATAGATTCATCATACGGCCGTGATTCGCACCAGTGCCCACGTTCTCATCATTGAGGTTTGTGCCGATTAAAGAAACACGCCACTTACCGTCGGCACTCGCCAGGAACAAACTGGCGTTGAACTTACCATAGGCCTCCTGCACATCAGCGGTAGGGTGATTTGTGGTCCCTATAAACTGATCATCCCGCCAGTTATAGGCAGCCCGCCAGCCCCACTCCATGTTCGCCGCAAAGGAGTATGCGCCATCAACCGAAAAGATGTACTGCCACTCTGGGGCGTATGACACGCTTTGGCCGGTAAGGCTCTGCTGTCTGCCAACACAGCCCATTTCTGGAGTCTGTCCTGGGTAGCAGTTAGCGCCCTCGTAAGAATCATACGTAGCATCGGTGTAGGCAAATGCAGCCGAGATTCGGTGCGAAGCGTCTGGCAGCCAGATGAAATCGCCCTCAACACCTTCAGACGTAGTTTGACCTGCGTTAACGATATTTTGTGCGGTGATGACTGGATCAAATGCGGCGACTTGCAGGCCCTGCACTTCAGTAGACCAGGCGGACCAATTTACCTGCAGCGTGCTCGCCAACAGGGTGTGCTTGCCGCCCGCCTCAAAGCTCTCGGCAGTTTCTCCGTCAAATTCGATCTCTGCGGGCGTTAGTGCGCCACCACCCACCGGCCACAATTGATAACCGCCGCCCTTGAATCCCTCTGAGTAGCTGACGTACAACATGTGCTCGTCGCTAGGTTGCCAGGTCAGCACAGCATTAGGAGAGAAGTCGTCCTCGCTTCGGGAAAAACTACCGCCATTGGATCCCGACACCAACGGGCCGTAACAGCCCACTGTTCGGCCATTCAAATCTCTTCGGGGCCCACCAAGTGAGGGAAGCGATGTGCAGCCACCACCCCCGGCGAAATCGGTACCGGGCAGAGGTGTTCCACCACCCATTTGGTGCCCAACAAAACCGCTCGAGCCGTCACCAAGGTCCGAAACCCATTTTCTCCCGTTAGCTTCCTTGTCTTC
>DGOD01000303.1 GCA_002389265.1 Gammaproteobacteria bacterium UBA4475 | reverse complement strand
ATTATTTTTTGGGGGGATTACAATCCTTCTCGGCGATGACAGCGAGGATTGGAGTGCGGACATTCTTCAGGCTTGCGCGACGTCCACCGAAGCGAAGACTATCAGACATGAAGGCATTTTCGACCATCCACTGCTGCATGAGCTGGCGTAAGAGAGCACCCGCCAATGGGGGATAAGACGAGAGGTAGCGCCCTATCGCCTGATAACCTTCAAGGTATTGCTCATTCCATAAATTTTCCCAAAGGTTGGCGCCGGCGACAAGGGCGTAGGTGGGCTTCCGGCGCTTGAAACTCTTCACCAACAGTGGGCCGGGCACGTTGCCCGTATCGTCGAGCAGATCCTCGGGTTTGATCTTACCTTCACGGATTGCATCGAATGTCGCGCCCAGGTGTCGCAGGTCGAAAGGCGCCGCGATCGTTACCACACTGCGCGCCGATACCGGCACCTTGCCAGCCAGACCGTGGACGAGCATGGCGCCACCCATGCAGTAGGTTAAAAAGTGAACATTGTCATATCCCGACACCTCCGCTACTGCCTTCAGTGCTTGTGGAAGGTAGTGTCCCATGTAAGTTTCGAGCGTATTCGGGGAATCCAGTTCGTCTGCGACGCCCCAGTCCATGACATAGGCGTCAAAGCCCCAGTCCATGAGCATCTGGACGATACTGCCTCCCTTGTAGAGATCGAATATGTTCGACCGTCCGACTAGCCCCAGGAATGCCACAACAGGCGGTCCAAGGCGGGGGGGCGAATCGCGCCGATAGTGACGCATCTCGGCTTTTCCCCCCCGCCATATGACGTCGCTCTGGGTGGGGTGCTCGGGAGCGAATTCGGTGCCGGCGAGCCACTTAATGCCATTGCGTGCACGTAGGAGGTTTCGATGGAGGTGCTCGCGAACGCCCGCCCCGGCTCCTCTTTCATTCGGCTCAGTTGCCATCGCTACTTGACGCTGCTCTTTGCACGCTGCTTCGCACCTGGCGCCTTGCGTGGAGTTGCCTGCTTTTTTGTCGAGCGTACGGTAGCCTGCTGTTTTGCCTTGCGTGGCGCTACGGCTGGGCGAGCTTGCAGTTCAGCCGAGAGCGCCCGGACCTCTGTCGCGAGTTCTACAATTTGGCGATTCAAACGTCGTACGTCACTCCGAGTTGGAATTTGCACTGCGTTGAGCGTCTTTTCGAAAACCCCGCTCGCCGTATCATTGATAGCTCCATCAACCGCCGCCCGCAACTTTTGTAAAGTGAGTAATATATCAGTGTAGTCCTTTGAAGCCACGAGGTCTTCAAGTGGCTCGCCGACAGCTCGCTCCGCCTTGTCGAACAGTCGTCGTATGCACGGTTTTGACTTAGTCATTGCGTCCCATCCTCCTTTGTTCAGGCGGCCGACGCCGTCAGTTCGAAAATAGTGGAATTAACATACCGCTGCTTGTATCTTTAGTCAATGAGGGTGTTTCTACGCGTTGGGTGGATTCCGATTAACCCTAACCTTGGTTGAAAGTTGCGCCATAAAATCCGACTCTGACACGTTGAGATTCTGCTGATTCAGCCTGTCGGATCTGGCCGCCCAAGAAGCTCACTATAATTGCAGCTAGTGGTCCATGCGGAAATTAAGGTTACTTGATTCAAATTCACGTATAATCGCGCCATGGATACTCATGGCGCTTTTACAATGACTTCTCGAGATACAGCGACCCTGGAAAGCTGGATACGCAGCACCTCGCTTCCCCAAGGTCAGATTACTCGAGCGAAAATTATTCTGGCTCTGCCCGAGGGCGTGCCCGTGATGGATGTGGCTGCAGCTCAGCGCGTCTCTCGCAAGACTGTTCACAAGTGGAAGACGCGCTTTATCGAATCGGGGCCGAAAGGTTTGCTTGACCAAGCAAGGCCGGGGCGCCCGTCGGTGATTGACGCAGAAACTGTGAACCGCGTTCTGACACTGACGACGAGTCGCATTCCACACGAGTCTACTCACTGGAGCGTCTCGTTGATGGCGAAGTACGCCGGTGTCACTACCTGGCAGGTTCGACAAATTTGGAAGGCGGCCGATTTGAAGCCGCACCGACTCAGAACCTTTAAGATCAGCAATGATCCGCGCTTTGCCGATAAAGTGGTGGATATCGTCGGTTTGTATATGGACCCGCCGGACAACGCCTTGGTGCTGTGTGTCGATGAGAAAACCCAGATTCAGGCGCTTGATCGCACCCAACCCGGGCTCCCGCTTGCGCCGGGACGCATTGGAAGTCGCACCCACGACTACAAGCGCAATGGCACTGCAGCCCTCTTTGCAGCCTTCAATATTCTGACCGGCGAAGTCATTGGTCGCGTGGAGAAACGATCCCGATCCAAGGAGTTTCTCGCATTCCTGAAGCAGGTCGAGCGGCAAACGCCAAAAGACAAGGACTTGCATATCGTGCTGGATAACCTGAGCGCCCACAAAACCAAGGAAGTCACCGCGTGGGTCGCCAGCCAGCCGAGAATCCACTTTCATTCCACACCGACCAGCGCCTCTTGGTTGAATGCTGTGGAAGGATGGTTTGCGCAACTTGAACGCCGAGCTCTGTACAGAGGCGTCTTCCCCGGCGTTGCCGAGTTGAAGGCGGAGCTGCAACGATTTATTCGCGTTCATAACCGTGATCTCGCCAAACCGTTCAAATGGACCAAGAGCGCCGACACAATACTGGCCTCAGTACAGCGAGCCAAGAATGCGTAACCTAAATAACCGCATGGCCCACTAGATTACGCCAGTTTGGGTCTTTGCAGGAGTGGTGCCGATGCGGTGTTCGTAAACTTCGCGCCTCTCCTCGAGTCAGGAAGGTTGTAGCAGGAGGTTTAATTTTGAAGTTCGCGTTGACAGAAATGCAGCTCTCCAGCACCGCTTTTGAGCATGGAGCCGGGATTCCGACGCAGTTTACGGGTGACGGAGAGGACGTCTCGCCGCCCCTGCAATGGAGAGATGCGCCTGAAGGAACAGCATCATTTTCCGTTATATGTTACGATCCGGATGCTCCAGTCATTCACTTAGATGGAACCATTGGTTTCACCCATTGGCTACTTTACAACCTGCCGGGTGACCTTCAAAGTATCGGTGCGGCGCATGATGGTCATTGCACGGGAGTCAATGATTTCGGTTACACAGGATATGCTGGTCCGATGCCTCCGCCAAATCATGGGGATCACCGCTATTTTTTCTTTCTGTTTGCATTGAGCAGCAGTGCTGGTTTCCCTCCTCGGTTGGGATTGCGACAGTTCGTATCGGCATTAGAGCCATACACGCTGGGTATCTCCAGATTGATGGGGGTCTACAGCAGATAGAGACCATTGAAAGTTAGCCTTACCTATTGCCGGCGTAATTAAATGACTTTCCGGAGCTTCTGAATAATAAGCGAGCCTAACGACAAAGAGCTCAAAATGCTGGTACTGATAAGACATTCTCCAGTTTCGTAGTTGTTCTTGGCCCGTTCACGGATAGTTACTCTCCTACGGGCGCAATAGCCCTGCGTTATTGGATAATGACGGTAGGTAGAATTCAAAATCTTTGCGAGCCTTGGAAGTTGCATATTTTCGAATCTCGCACAATCTATTGAATCCTTACATGGCGGTGATAATAGTTTGAAAAATATCAATATAAGTATGAAGTCCGTTCAGGTTTTCGTTATTGTGGCGGAAAATCGAAGTTTCCGTAAAGCGGCGGAAATATTGAATCGCTCTCAGTCTGCAGTCAGTACTCAGGTTAAGATATTAGAGGAGCGGGTCGGCGTACCTCTATTGCACCGAACGACTCGCCAGGTTGAATTGACAGCGGAAGGTGAACAGTTGTTGGTGCACGCACAGCGAGCAATGGCTGCTCTGGACTTCGGGCTCCACCAGATCGCTGATTCTGCGGAGATTAAAACAGGGCGGGTATCAATAGGCTGTGTGCCGAGTATAGCTGCTACGATATTGCCAACCATTCTTGCCGGGTACCGGGCAAAGCGGCCTGGCATCAAACTCGAGCTTCATGAACTGGACGCAGGACAGCTGCTGAAAGCTATACGACAAGGAATCGTCCACTTCGGAATTGGGCCCGAATTGGAAAGCTTCAGCGACTGTGAGTTTGAGCCCATCACCAGCGAGCCAATTTACGCGCTGCTTCCAAAGTCACATTGGTTGGCAGGCAGAGTTTCAATCAAACTGGAGGAGCTTATAGATCTTCCGTTGATTATCGCCTCATCTTCAGCTTCCCTCAGGAATGCGCTTGACGCCCTAGTGTCGGCCAGAGGCCTACAAATAGTTGACTCAATGGAGGTTAATCAAGTTTATACAATGCTGGCACTTTCAGAGGTAGGACTAGGCGTGGCAATCGTGCCAGGCACAATGGTGCCTAAGCTGAGCAAGGTCTTTCAAGCTTTGCCAATAATAGAGCCTGAGTTTCGGCGAACAATTTGCCAAATAAAGCTCAAGGGCAATGCTTTGTCGCCCGCTGCCCAAGAGTTAATAAATTCGATTGCCAAGGCGTTGCGCAACGAAATGGGGATCGGTTGAAAGTTTAAACGTCTCCAGCCGGTGCGGCTTCAAGCCAAAAGCACGCCATATGCGACTGATTGCCATGGCATTTAACCCGACTTCGTCGGCCATTAACGTCGTCGATCAGTGGGTAGCGTTGGCGGGCTTCTTATGTAACGTCTTGCTAATGACCTCAGTCACTTTATCGTCGTTGATACTGCGAGGGCGGCCACTGCGCGGTGCATCGGTTAAACCGGCAATACGGTATTGCTCGAAGCGGCGACGCCATTTGCTGACTGTCTCGCTGGTTACACCAACTCGTTCACCGACCTCGTGCCCTGTCAGGCCTTCGGTGCTAAGAAGAATTATCCTGGCACGTTGCTGCTCAGCAGCGGGCATTTGATGTTGACGCAACCAGCGCTTCAATTCGATACGCTCCTCGTCGCTGATTTCCAGCACTTTGACCGGGCGCCCCATCTCATTCCCTCCACGGCTACCGCATGTAGACTATAGACAATGGAGGTCCTTATTAATAGTCCGAACTTTTGTTAAAGGACACTAGGGTGGCAGGTGAAAATTCAAATCGAACTTCTGGAAAAGCGCGGAGTTGCCAGATTTCGACATAGTCTTACAAGCGGTAAGTTGCTGCCCAGACCCCCAAACCTCAGGAATTTGAAAATACATCTATAAAATAATCAATATTTTTCTATTAATGATTGCGATAAATGCACTTGTTGGAATGTCGGCGAGGTTGTTAACTGCTAGTTACAATTGTAGCGGTTTGTGGCGCAGACCACTGTCAGTGATTTTTGGCGAGGTCTGCTGGTTAAGAACCGTTTTCAGTGAAGTGTTCTCAAGGCTCAACCACGAGGAATTTTATCGTGACAGTTGATAAAAACTAGATTAGCGGATGTTGGACTGATGCGGGTGGTTGTTAATTCAGTGACGTACTGTCACATTTCAACAAACTTTCCTATATTGAGGAGATACAGGCGGGTATATGCCGCGCCGCCAGCTATCTGTAACGTGACCTTTGGGTCCAGCTAGATTCAGAATGCCGCAGCCCCGGGTAGATAGCCATATTAGGCTTGGCATTCCTGCGGCAATACAATGAAGTGTTATATGGAGAAAAATGGTGAATAACATGAGCAAGGTCGACGGTAACCCAAACACCGAGATGCTTGACGCAATAATCGTCGGTGCCGGCTTCGGCGGGATGTACATGCTCTACAAGCTTCGTGAAATGGGCTTTAGCGTCAAGGCGTTCGATCGCGCGAAGAGCGTGGGCGGAACATGGTACTGGAACCGTTATCCGGGTGCCCGCTGCGATGTCGTAAGCCTCGACTATTCTTATGGCTTTTCTGACGAGCTCCAGCAGGCATGGACTTGGTCAGAGAAATACGCTTCGCAGCCGGAAATTCTTGCCTATGCCGAGTTCGTTGCAAAAGAGCTGGATCTTGAAAAAGACATCCGGTTCGAAACCGAAATTTCCAAGATGCGTTTTGATGAAGAGAATTCCTGCTGGCATGTGACGACATCTGCGGGAGACGTTTCCACGGCACAATATGTCGTGATGGCAACCGGTGTCCTTTCGACTCCCAAGGCACCCGAAATTCCAGGTATCGAGGATTTTGAGGGCGAACTGTACTACACCTCGGTCTGGCCACATAATGACGTGTCTTTCGAGGGGAAGACGGTTGGTCTGATCGGCACCGGGTCATCCGGTATCCAGGCACTTCCCGAAATCGCCAAGGAAGCAGGCAGGGTCCTCGTTTTCCAGCGCACACCAAGCTATACCTTGCCTGCGCGTAATCAGAGGCTGGATTCTAAAATTGTCGAAGAGACAAAGCAGCGCTATGCGGAGCGGAGGAGCGAGGCTAGGAATCATCCGGCAGGACACTTGCGTCCCCTCACGGATCGCAAAACCTTGGATATGGATGAGCAAGAACGGCGACGCCGGTTCGAAGACGCGTGGGAACGCGGCGGCCTCGATATGTTCGGTGAGTTCGGCGACCTGCTGATCAATCAGGAGGCGAATGACGAGATCGCTAAGCTCGCTCACGAAAAGATCGATGAACTAGTTAAGGACCCGAAGACGGCAGAAAAGTTGAAGCCACGCAGCTTTCCCTTTGCCGGTCGGCGCATCTGCCTCGACACGGACTTTTATGAAACATTCAACCGTGATAATGTCGAGCTCGTCGATGTTAGTGTCAACCCGATCGACCATATTGATGCCAAGGGGGTCGTGACGAAGAAGGGGCGTCATGATCTCGATGCGCTTGTGCTCGCGGTGGGGTTTGATGCGATGACAGGCGCATTGCTAGCAATCGATATCGAAGGGCGTAACGGCCGTAGTCTGCGCGACAAATGGGCTGACGGACCATCCACTTATCTCGGCATCGCGATCGAGGGCTTTCCCAACTTATTCACTATCACCGGGCCGGGCAGCCCGTCAGTACTGACCAACATGATCACCTCAATTGAGCAGCACGTGGAGTGGATCGCCGATCTGCTGGATCACATGCGCGGGTCGGAATTAGCGGAAGTCGAGGCGAATGTGGATGCCGAGGTCGAGTGGGTCAAATACACCTATGATCTCGCCAAGGACTCGTTATTGATGAAGGCGAACTCCTGGTTTCTTGGCGCCAACGTTCCTGGAAAGCCGCGAGTGTTTATGCCCTTTGCCGGAGGTCTCGTAGCATATCGTAAGATCTGTGACGGTGTTGCTGCGCAGAGCTATCGTGGATTCCATTTCGCCGACAAGACGCACCGACCAGGCGATATGAAGCACGAGGTTAAGGTGTCTAGACCCTAGGCAAAGCAGGCTACAAAATTCTGGGTTTTCTAGCTACGGCTAGTATTTTATATGAAAAATGATCCCTTGATAGCCTGCGGGATCAGCGAATTGAAAAATAAAGGCAGGACAAAGAACAACCAGCGTCTTGCCACTTTAACAACTGCCTCAGCGAGCTGATAGCATAATTCAAATGATCGGCCGACTCGGCGGAGAAAGCCACAAGGTATTGTATCATGATAGTTTATAAGAACTACGTCGATGGGGCTTGGACAGACACCATTGCCGGTGAGTCGCTGGAAACTGAAAATCCTTATACGCGAAAGCCATGGGCTACGATAGCAAGGAGCGGCCCTGACGATGTAGACGCCGCTGTTGAGGCGGCTTCTCAGGCATTCGAGGGTGGGCCTTGGTCAACGATGACGGCCTCAGCCCGGGGCAACCTTTTGTGGCGGATGGGGGATCTTCTCGAGGCCAATGCAGACAGGCTTGCAGCACTGGAGACCAACGATAACGGACGCGCCATAACGGACGTAAAGAACGCCGTCGTCTATCTTTCGGGTTTCTTCAGGTACTTCGGTGGATTGGCCGATAAAATAGAGGGGGCGGTTCCGCCGCTGGAAAAACAGAACCATTTCAACTACACGCGCCATGAGCCTTACGGCGTGGTCGCGGCCCTAATACCCTGGAACGCCCCTTTATTGCTGGTTATTTGGAAGTTGGCGCCTGGACTTGCCGCTGGAAACACTTTTGTCATCAAGCCGCATGAGCTTGCTTCCGTAGCAACTCTTGAGTTGGCGGCTCTGTTTACGGAGGCCGGGTTTCCTCCAGGTGTCGTCAACGTTATTACCGGAACTGGAGCTGAAGTGGGCGAGCATCTAGTTGCACATCCGAAGGTGGCGAAGATAGCGTTTACTGGGGGTGACGTGGCTGGACGAGCTGTCTACATGGCTGCTGCGAGTGGTTTTAAGCCGGTCACACTTGAGCTCGGAGGAAAATCTCCAGCTATAGTATTTGATGATGCTGATCTCGACAATGCAGCCAGCAGCGTCGTCATGGGGATGTTCACCGCATCCGGGCAAGCTTGTATCGCTTGTTCGCGTATTTTGGTGCATGAAACCGTTTACGGTGTATTTCTCAACAAGATTGAAGGCCTGCTATCTAACGTAAAAATTGGGGATCCCTCTGACCCTGAGACAGACATCGGTCCCATGGGTGGACGTCCGCAGTATGACAATGCAATGAAATATCTTCAAATTGCCAAAGAAGAAGGAGCCACAGTTGTTGCCGGTGGTGTGGCTTCCAAGCGACCTGGATGTGTCGGTGGCTACTTTATCGAACCAACCATTTTGGGTGACGTTACTAACAATATGCGTGTTGCTAGAGAGGAGATTTTTGGGCCGGTTGTGTGCTGTCTGAAATTCAAGGATGAGGATGATGCCGTCCATATTGCCAACGATTCGGCGTTTGGACTGGGCGCCGGTATCTTCACTGAGAACACCCGTCGCGCCATCCGGGTATCGAATCGACTACAAGCGGGGTCTGTCTACATAAACACCTATCGACAAGTCAGTTACATGTCGCCCTTTGGGGGTTATAAGCAGAGCGGTATAGGCCGTGAAAACGGTTCGGAAGCGATACGGGAGTATTTGCAAACCAAGAGTGTTTGGCTTTCATTGAGTGATACCCCGCCACCTACGTTCGGAAAGCCCTATGGGTAATTTAGTGTTGTCCAGAGTTTGTGCGCTAGATCACAAGACCATCGTCTAATCCACAGGAAAGGTAGACTGTGGACTCCGACGATCGAAATCAAAAGGGACTATAACATGCCATTGCACCCATTCATTGACGCGATGTTAGAAAATATGGCTGATGCGCCCGCAATTTCAGAGGGCTCGCCGGAAGAGGCTCGGGCGAATTTGGCTGCTAGAAGAGATGCGCTGGGGTCGGGTCCGGAGATGGAGAAGGTACAAGACATCGAAATACCCACTCGCGGCGGAGTGCTTAATGCGCGACTTCTTGTTCCGCTCTCTGCACCCGTCGGTCTAATCGTCTATCTGCACGGCGGTGGCTGGGTTCTGGGCGCAACCGATGACTTCGACGCATACGCCCGTGCGCTGGCCGCAGCATCAGGCTGTGCTCTCCTGTTGCCCGACTATCGACTCGCACCGGAATATCCATTCCCCGCAGCACTCGAAGACGCCGAGGATGTGCTGCGCTGGGCTGTGCAGGACAGGCTTGGTATGGGGGCCGACCTGCCGCTGATCATAGCCGGCGATAGCGCGGGGGCCAATCTGGCTACTGTTATCGCAAGAAAACTGTGTGAGACTGTTCCGCTTGCTTTGCAGGTACTTTATTATCCTATTGCTGATTCTGATTTCGATAACGACAGCTACCGTCAGCATGGTGAAGGCTTGCCATTGACCAAGAAAGATATGGAATGGTTTTTTGGTCATTACGCGCCGCACGTCGACTGGACGCATCCCGACATCTCCCCCTTGAGAGCCGAGGATTTGGGCTCCATGCCTCCGGCTGTGGTGGTGACTGCAGAGTATGACGTGTTGTCGGCTGAAGGTTCGGCCTACGCGGCTAAGCTGCGAGCGGCAAAAATTCCGGTGACCGAACGTTGTCTCGCCGGGTTAACTCACGGTTTTGTTCGTCTACATAACCTCTTGGAGCCAGCGCAGGAAGAGCTTGCAGCGGTGGGTCAGGATATCGCCGATGCCTGCAGGTCGTCGAAAATGAGACGATCTTGATCAAGAGAATATAATCATTGGCGCGCAAGAAGCCAACTATGCGTTATTCCCGAACAATATCTTCAAGAAATCAATTTGTGAACCGTCTGAGCGATGAGATAAAATTCCGCACTCAGTCGCAGGAAAACGAGCGAGAACGTGGGGAATGGAATTGCAACGGTGAAAATCTCCATCAAGGTTACTCCAGTCCACGTTGGAAACCGTATGTCAGACGCAGAAAAGAGAAACGCTGTAGAAGCGTTGTCGCTTACTTAAGCCTCTGCGAGGAACAGTGCTGTGAGATTAATTAACGCACCACCGAGCCCATACGGGCGGAAAATTGCGATAGCACTCAAAGAGAAGCAAATAGCATTTGAGACGTATTACGACCAGCCGTGGGGTGACACAACCTGTACGGTTGATTATAGCCCACTAGAGCAGCTTCCGATACTGGTGCTGGATACTGGCAAGGCGATATATGATTCGACCTATATCTTGGAGTGGCTGGAACTTCGTTATCCGGAGCCTCCGCTGTTGCCTACGGATGTGGATGGCATCCTCGGGGCTAAGTTACTCCAGATGCTGGGCGAGCGGGTGATGGAGGCTGTCCACCAAATTACGTTCGAACTTAAGCGCTCGTACCCCAGCGAAGATTGGGTCTCTCGGCAAACGCGCAAGGTCCGGAAAGGTCTGGATGAGATTGATCGACTTGTCTGTGGCCGCTGCCCTGCTGTCGGAGATGCCATTACAGTAGGTGATATCGCCGTAGGTTCGACGGTACTAGTGTTTGATTTTTTGATATCAAACGACTTTGCACCGGATCTGGAGGTTCTGCGGTGGCGGCACGACCGCCGAGACTTGGAAACATTCATTGGTGCTCTTGAAAATAGACAGTCGTTCCAGGAGACCAAACCTGCAATGATGGACGTCGATCTCCAGGCCGTCGTCTGCTAGCCCAAATGTTATTAGTAGCACTACCCCTGCGGCATATGCGGGAGAATTGCTGTCAATGTACGGTACTTCATAGACTGGTGCTCAGCAGCTACTTGCTGCTCATCGAATCATCGCATAGGAGCCACGATGTCACAATCTGAACCAACGCCAGCCGAGTCGTCTGATAAAGAGACCTCGGTAGAAATTGCTGACGGGATTGCATCAATCATTATCAATCGGCCTCATGCTCGCAATGCCATCAGTCTGATCACCATGTCAGAGTTGGAGTTGGCACTGACAAAAGTATCTCAAAGCGATGTACGAGTGCTGGTCATTCGGGGAGCCGGAGATCGCGCTTTTATCTCAGGCGGAGATCTTAAGGAGCTTTCCGCTATTCGCGACCAGCAGGGTGCGGTAGCAATGGCTACAACAATGCGTCGATTGCTAGACCGGTTCGCGGACTTTGAGCTACCGGTAATCGCTGCCGTCAATGGCCATGCTTTGGGCGGTGGAGCTGAGGTCGCAGTGGCCGCCGACATTCGAATAATGGTCGAGGATGCAACAATTGGTTTTACCCAAGCCAAGCTCGCTATCATGCCTGCTTGGGGAGGCGGAGAACGGCTGGTCGAATTGGTGGGTCCCGCACAAGCTCTTGCCCTGATCGGCACAGGGCGACGACTCAGCGCACCTGAGGCACTCAGCCTTGGGTTGGTGGAGTACACTGCGCCACGAGAGCAGTTTGACGACGCTTGGCGTGATCTTGCGGCCAGCTTTGCTGAGCTGTCAGGGGATGCCGCACGTTCGATAAAGTCAGTTGTAAAGGCTGCTCGACCAAGGGTTCATCGACATCTCGAACAGGACGCAGTAAGGCATTTCGCTCACCTGTGGGTTGCCGATGAGCACTGGCAAGCTGCCGAAAGGCTCGGAACAAAACGTCGAGACTGAACCGTATTAAGAAAAATATAGCACGTTTTACTTATTACTGAGAGATTACTTGTCAGTCTGTCTTTTGACCGTTAATAAGGAATGAACTGTGGCAGAGGAAAAAAAATCGTTAACGCACACTGATGCAGGTATCGCGGTAGCAGCCGTTTATAATGAGAACGATCTACCACAACTAGATGCTATCGGGAGTCCTGGGAGTTACCCCTACACGCGAGGCAACTTCCCAACAGGTTACAGGCACCGTTTATGGACCTTCCGGCAGTATTCGGGCTTCGGCACTGCAGAGGAGTCGAATCAACGATACCAGTATCTTTTGTCAGCCGGCGGCACAGGGCTTTCAGTCGCACTGGATTTACCGACGCAGTGTGGCTACGATTCCGACGATCCGGAAGTTGAAGGAGAGGTTGGCCGAGTTGGTGTCGCACTCGACACACTCCGTGATGCCGAGATTCTGTTCGATCAAATTCCACTGGATAAAATTAGCACCAGTTTCACGATTAATGGCACCGCAGCAATTATTCTGGCGTTTTACGTAGCAGTGGCAGATCGCAAGGGGATCGCGCGCGAAAAACTCCGTGGCACAATACAAAACGACGTTCTCAAAGAATATGCCTCTCGTGGTACCTGGATCTGGCCCCCCGAGCCGTCAATGCGCCTCATCGCAGATACCATCGAGTTTTGTGCGGCCGAAATTCCGCGCTTTAATGCAATTTCAGTTGCCGGTGCTCACTTTCGTGATGCCGGGGCAAGCGCAGTCCAGGAAATGGCGTTCACTTTGGCGGATGGTATCGCCTACTGTGATGAGGTCACGTCACGCGGTAAAATGACAATTGACGAATTTGCTCCGCAGATATCCTTCTTTTTCTATACACACAGCGATTTTTTCGAAGAAGTTGCTAAGTACCGAGCGGGGCGTCGGATATGGGCGTCCATCGTGCGTGAACGCTTTGGCGCGAAAGATGAGCGTTCAGCGATGTTTAGATTTGGCTGTGTATGTGGCGGCGCTTCCCTGTATGGACCACAGGCGAAAAATAATCAGGTTCGCGTTGCCTACGAAGCCATGGCCTCAGTGCTTGGCGGCGTCCAGTCGATGTTCACTGCTGCATGGGATGAACCATTCGCCTTGCCTTCAGAAGAGTCGACCACAATGGCCCTCCGTACTCAGCAGGTTCTCGCCTACGAAACAGGTGTCGCACGCGTTGTAGATCCGCTTGGTGGCTCCTATTATGTGGAAGCCTTAACAGACGCAATGGAGCAGCAAATCAGGGAGATCATGGCAGATATCGAGAGCCATGGCGGCATGGCGGTGGCGGTCGCAGATGGTTACGTACAGACACTGATTGCGGAAGAGGCCTACAGCTTGCAGAAAAGAATTGAATCGGGAGAGCGTCCCATCGTCGGCGTCAACAAATTCCAAACAGAAGAGCCCGTACCAGAGGTGCAGGCTTATGAGATGAACGACGACAACTATCAGCGTCAAATCCAGCGTCTGGAATCGGTGAAGAAGGAACGTGATCAAGATGCTGTGCAGAAACTGCTTGCGAAACTTCAGCACTCAGCCGGAGAAAAGGATATCAACCTCATGCCGATTTTAATTGAGTGCGCTCATGCGTACTGTACGGTTGGAGAAATGGTAAAAGTGCTCAAGGAAGCATGGGGTGAGTTCGATCAGCCAGCTGTATTTTAGACAGTAGTAGGAAACGAAAAATGATTTTGTCTGATAGTCTTGGTGGCCCGCTGGCGGGTATTAGAGTACTCGATTTCTGTCATTTCCTTGCAGGGCCTTATGCCACAATGGCGCTTGCTGAAATGGGTGCAGATGTAATAAAAGTAGAAGACTTGGATCATCTGGATTCTGCAAGAAATCTCGGCCCTCACTTTATTGGCGAGCAGTCTCTTTATTTTGCTTCTCTTAACTGGGGTAAACGTTCAGTTGCGATGAAGTTTGCTGATCCGAAATCGCGGCAGGTCGTGTTGGATCTAGTGCGTAGTGCTGACGTTGTACTTGACAATTATCGCCCAGGAGTAATGACGAAGCTTGGTCTCGACTATGACTCGCTTGTTGAGGTTAGGCCCGACATAATCAGTTGTTCCCTTTCGGGTTTTGGCGCAACGGGTCCGAGTGCTCGAGGCGTCGCTTACGATTACACCATTCAAGCACTGAGTGGAGTAATGAGTCTCACTGGAGATCCAGACCGGCCGCCAGGCAAGGCGGGCATTTCCTACGTCGATCATAGTGCCGGGCTTGCGGCCGCATTTGCTGTTTGCGCGGCGTTAGTCGAGCGAGCGAACACAGGTCGGGGCAGGTATATCGATGTTAGTCTTCTCGATGTCCAGATGTCGATGCTTACTTACCTGGCAAGCTGGCAGCTGAATGCCGGCGCCGAGCCTCAGCGGACGGAGGGCGGTGCACATCCGACACTCGTACCGGCACAATTGTTTGCCACTTCGGATGGCTATATTTCAGTATTTGTAGGTAATGATCCGATGTGGGCGCGACTTGTTCTGGTGCTAGAGGAGCCGCGATTGGCAAGCGAAGATTACGCCACCAATGACCAAAGGCTGGCGCGGCGAGAAGAAGTATTGGGTCTTCTACAGTACTGCTTTGCCCGTCAAACCAGCGCAGATTGGACGCAGCTTCTGACTAAGCAGCAGGTGCCTTGTGCGTCGGTTAATAGTGTCGGGGAAGCGCTGAAAAATGAACAAGTTAGAGCACGCAAGTTGGTCACTCGGTCTGAGCATCCACGATACGGTAGTTACGAGCATGTATCCGGTCCTGTGCCGTCAATGCGTGCTTCCGATACCGATAGAGGGGCGCCTCTGGTTGGAGAACACACTGCGGAAGTGTTGGGTGAAATGGGCTATGATAAAAAAGACGTTGATCTGTTAGCTGCGCAAAGCGTAGTGGTAGTTCAGTAGGACCGCGGAGCAGACTTGGTGTTTTTGAACAGCTTGGCCGTGACAGCCCTGACGAACGATATTTTTATAAATATGAATTATTAATGTACACCGATCAGAGAGAATTTCCATGCCTGCCAAAGTACTCGTAGCAAAACCCGGTCTTGATGGCCATGATCGCGGTGCCAAAATGGTGGCGCGGGCATTGCGTGACGCGGGATTCGAAGTGATATACACCGGTATCCGGCAGCAGCCAGCTTACATTGCCAGGATTGCCGCTCAAGAGGATGTAGACATTGTCGGCCTGAGTATCCTAAGCGGTGCGCACCTGTCGATGACCAAGAAGACGATCGATGCACTTAGACAGGCAGGGGCTAACGACGTCCATGTAATCGTCGGTGGAACAGTTCCTACTGGAGACACGTCGAAACTTCTTGCGATGGGTGTCTCTGATGTGTTTCCCACCGGAACCACGCTTGAAGAGCTTGTAACCAGATGTAAGGCGCTGGTTGCCACTTCGCCCGAGGTCTGACGAGATGGCTCGATGTAAAAGGCCTATAGACGAATTGATTGCCGAAGCCTTCCAGGGAAGTGAATTCGCTCTGGGGCGTTTGTTGTCTCTCATTGAGGACGGGGGCGCCGCAGCCGATTTAATCTCATCTCATGTTTTTCCGTACACGGGGCGCGCCCGCGTTATTGGTATTACGGGTGCTCCGGGCGCCGGCAAGTCGACCCTGAACAATGCATTGGTAAAAGAGCTGCGCACAGGTGACATTCGGGTAGCAGTGCTGGCGGTGGATCCAACATCTCCATATTCCGGAGGGGCCATACTGGGCGATCGTGTTCGGATGGCCAGCCATGTCGGTGATTCTAAGGTTTTTATTCGTTCCGTGGCGACCCGTGGCCATCTCGGCGGACTAGCGTTGTCAATACCTCAGGCTGTAAGAGTGTTGGATGCTGTAGGCTTTGACTGGATTATCATCGAAACGGTCGGCGTGGGGCAAGTTGAACTAGCAATATCCGACACCGCAGACACTACGATAGTTGTTGTGAATCCGGGATGGGGTGATGACGTGCAGGCGGCGAAGGCTGGCCTGCTGGAGATTGCCGATCTATTTGTCATCAACAAAGCTGATCGAGCTGGTGCTGAACAAACGAAGCTGGACTTGCAGCAAATGATCGAGTTGAAAACGCCTACACCGACATGGCAGCCTCCCATACTTATGACGGTCGCGATCCAGGGAATGGGCATTGGGGATGTGGCTGCCAATGCGCTGAGGCATCATCATTGGATGGAAGACAGTGGGCGACTGGTGGAGCAGCGTGATAGGACGTTGTGGCTTGAGGTCGAAAACATCTTGACCCAACGCTGCATTGGCAAAGTTCGGAAACAGGTTCAACAAACCCGAAGCCGTTCCCTGCGAGCTAGTTTTGCAGATCGTCAACTGGATCCAATAAAGATAGCCAACGAAATTGTCGACTTAGTGGACTGATATGATACCCAAAAGGTGAGGAGATTTACGATGATAATCAAAAAATACTTTGGGCTAGTATTGCTGATGATGGCTCCGACGCTCTTCGCGGCTGAGGCTTTCATCAGCGGAAAAGTAACGAACGCGGAGGGCGGGGATCCTGAAGCGGGTGTCTGGGTGATAGCAGAGACAGAGAGCCTGCCCACTGATTACCGAAAAATTGTAGTTACTGATAGTGACGGACGGTTTTTATTGCCTGAACTACCGCAAGCAGACTACTTCGTCTGGGTTCGAGGGTATGGCCTGGCTGATTCTGCTAAGACGTCTGCGAAAGTCGGAGACGAGGTTAGTATTAAAGTTAATACTGCTAAAGATGCCGTAGAGGCGGCCGCTATTTATCCTGCCAACTACTGGCTCTCCATGGTGGTCCCCCCCTCTTCAGAAGCGTTAAAGGAAGCCGAGAATTCGTACCCAACACGCAACGTATGGCTCGACCAATTTACATTGAACTGCCAGGCGTGCCATCAGATGGGAGGTCCGGAGACAAGGTTTCCTCTCCGTGAATTCTATGATCACGGATTAAAAAAAGCGGGAACCATGAATGACATGGGGAAGCAGCTCAATCGTGATCTACTCCTGGATACCCTTGGCGATTGGGGTAAGCGTATTCACGCAGGTAGTGTGCCAACTCAAACCCCCCCCCGCCCGGAAGGTATAGAACGAAATTTGGTTATCACACAGTGGGAGTATGGTGATAACTACACTTATTCCCACGACGTGATTTCTACTGACAAGCGCAATCCGCACGTTAATGCCAATGGAATCGTTTATGGACTCGATCTCGGCAATGACTATTTAATCAAGCTCGATCCTAATAAACATTCCTGGGAACAGGTAAAACTGCCAGGTTGGCAGGAAGGGGAAGGAAAACCCTGGTGCGAACAAACCTTCGTGCCACTAAGCGGAGGGGAGCCCGTTCCAAGTGGGCCTGAGATGCTCGGCTGTCCCGAGCCTGGCACCTACACCCCCCACAAGGATGCGTACCAGAATCCGGTGAATCCTCATAACCCAATGATGGATAGCACGGGAAGAGTGTGGATGACCATGCAGATCCGTAGACAGTGGGGTGAAGATCTACCTGAGTTCTGTAAAAGGGATCCTGTAATTGCCGATAACCTGCACCATCGCCAACTTGGCTACTATGATCCGGAAACAAAGAAAGTTGTTCAGGTCGACACCTGTTTTGGTACGCATCACCTGCAATTCGATGACAATGATGTGCTTTGGGTTAACGGTGACCCGATGGTTGTCGGCTGGCTTGATACAAAAAAGTATGACCCAGACAAGCCCGAAACTCTGGAGAAGGCAATGGGATGGTCGGAGTCAAAAATTGACACAGACGGCGACGGCGTTGCCGATAAGCTTATCTATGGCTTTCGCTACAGTATTATTCCTAACCCAGTTGATGACGATGTATGGCTGGGCCTGCCCCCAGGCGGTTTATTTCCCGATTACGCTCAGCCTGGCTACTTGATGAGGTATGACCCGCAAACGGATGTTCACGAGGCTTACCAACCGCCTTCGCCAGGTTACGGGCCGCGCGGGATTGATGTAGATAGCAAAGGCAAGATATGGACTGCACTGGGTGGTAGCGGCCATCTGGCACGTTTTGATCGCAGTCGCTGCAAACAAACCTGGGGATCCGGGGACCAGTGCCCGGAAGGCTGGACACTTTGGGAAACTCCCGGGCCACGCTTCAGCGTGTCCGGAGTTGATGAGCCGAGTTCGACTGATAAACACTATTACATCTGGGTAGATCAATTCGACACCCTGGGGATGGGTACCGATACAGTGATAGTTAACGGCACTAACTCCGATTCACTAATAGCATTCCAACCGGATACGGAGACGTTCACCGTAATTCGCGTGCCGTATCCACTAAGAACCTACACGCGCGGTGTGGATGGTCGTATTGACAATAAGAAAGCTGGATGGAAGGGGCGCGGACTCTGGTTTACCAACGGCCTGGATCCTATCTTTATGTCGGAAATACCTAAAACGTATGTCGGACATGTACAGTTGAGACCGAATCCTCTGGCACATTAGTCCAATCCATTTCGAGGCTCCGCCTGCACCTGCAGAGCCTCGATTCTCACTGATTGCACGATAGCGTATGTGTTCGCCAACTTAGCTGGTAGGAGCGGTCGAAAGATATGAAAGGAGATACTCTGACAGACCGTGTCGGCCCGCCCGGATTGGATGCGCCAACGCTTTTTTTTGAAGATCTCGTTGTCGGAATGCAATATCTGAGCCCAGGCCGAACGATAACCGAGGCGGATATCGTTGGGTTCGCAGGCCTCTCCGGAGACTACAACCGATTGCATATTGATCAGACATTCGCCGAAACAACCGTCCACGGCGGCCGGATCGCACATGGTCTGCTTGTTTTATCGATTCTTTCAGGATTATCAACTCGGGTAACACTCATGTCGGCCTTGGGCGATACCATGGTGGGGCTTGCCGGTCTCAATTGCCGTTGGATTCGCCCTACTTTTATCGGTGACACGCTGCATGTAAAGCTGACCGTAACTGAGCTTAAGCCTACTAGCAAAGGTGATAAAGGTGTTGTGGTTCTTAATCGAAATGCGTTGAATCAACACGGGAAGGTTGTATTAGAGAGTACATGGACATTACTGGTCAGTACGCGATGTGGCGAGTGAACTTCATAAGCTCACCTGCTTGAATGACTTCTCCATTTCATATGTTCTAGGCTGGCAGAGGCTATATGTCCGTGTGCCCATTGTTTCATCGACGGTTTCGATGTGATGTATGCCCCCACATTTTTGGTTTCAATGTTTAGGTGACGGTACGCTGAATCAATGGAGCGGTACTATTCCAGGTGACTGACACCCGCGCGATATCAAGAAAAATTGGCTGAAAAATAGAATGCACGACACGGTTTCATTAGAAAATCGCAAATATCGGTTCGAACAATTCAATTGAATGCGTGGTATGGCTCTGCTTTACTCAGGTGTTTTAGTTTGTGGAGTTTTTTGGGTCCGACTCAATCCCTCGGTGTCTAGGCGTCTCGAGTGAGGGTCGATATTCAGGCCGAAGCTCTCTTGATAAAATTTTATATAGAAAATAGGAGTTGTGAACATGGGAAGAGTTGCTGGAAAAATTGCTCTAGTATCAGGAGCCGCTGGCGGTATCGGCTCAGCATGCGCTCGCAAGTTGGCAGCAGAGGGAGCTTCCGTTGTGCTTGTTGACGTCAATGAAGATATGGGTGAAGAGGTCCTTGCCCAAATCAAATCAGAGGGCGGAACCGGCTACTACGCAAATTTGGATGTGACCAACGAAGATAGCTGGGCTTCACTGATGGACAAGATTCAAGACCTATATGGAGGCTTGAACATAGCAGTCAACTGTGCTGGTGTCTCCGTGAAGCAGCTGTCTTTTCCGACAGAGACGACAATGGAGGAATGGCAGCACATCACTGGAATAAATCTTGACGGTATCTTTCTTGCTACCAAGAATGAGTTGGCGCTAATGATGAAAACTAATCCCGTAAATGGTTCAATCATCAATATCTCGTCTGTATTGGGGATTGTGGGACAGGCAGGACTTGGCTCCTACAATGCTTCAAAAGGTGGTGTTAGGGTATATAGCAAGTCTGTCGCTCTTTCGTGCGCACAAGAAAAGGTTAATGTACGTGTAAACACCATACACCCAGGATTTATTCGTACGCCCCTGCTCGAACAGTCAATCAACCGTTTTGATGACCCTCAGGAAGGCCGGCGTGTTTACGATGCGCTCCAGCCCATTGGTAGGCTAGGAGAGCCAGAGGACATCGCATTCGGCGCGCTATACCTCGCATCGGATGAGTCTAGCTTCGTTACTGGTTCGGAACTCGTGATCGACGGTGGTTTTATTGCGAAGTAGGCTGCGAATTTTAAAAGAATTTTAAGAAGGGGTCACATCGATGAAAGAGAATAAAAAGCTCGAAGGCAAAGTAGCGATTATCACAGGTGCCGCACGTGGTCAGGGTGCTCATGAGGCACGGCGCTTTGTTTCCGAAGGAGCAAGGGTAGTCCTGACCGACATAAACGATTCCGGAGAAGAGGTAGCCAAAGAGCTTGGCGAGGATGCCATCTTTGTACAGCATGACGTTGGCGACGAGGATCAATGGAATCAGGTAGTGAATGCCGGGGTCGAAACGTTCGGAAAAATAGATGTACTCGTCAATAATGCGGGAATATTTAATCCTGGCTCGATTGAAAGCACCACAAAAGAATCGTTCGAACTGCACTTTCGAGTTAATCAGCTCGGTGTATTCCTTGGCATTAAGTCTGTTATTGCCGAAATGCGGCGCGGTGGCGGTGGATCCATTATCAATATCTCGTCTATTGCCGGATTAAGAGGCTATTCAGATATGATTGCTTATTGCAGTACTAAGTGGGGCGGGCGCGGTGCCAGCCTGGCTGCGGCAAAAGAGTTGGCGCCATTCCAGATACGGCTTAACTCGGTTCATCCGGGCCTTGTTGATACGCCCATGCTCAACGATCACACCCCTGAGGCCTTGGCGCAATATAAAACAGCTATTCCACTAGGTCGGATGGGAACCTGCGATGACATTGCTGAGATCGTTTTATTTCTCGCCTCAGATCTATCGGCAAACGTGACTGGCGCGGAGATTTGTACGGATGGAGGCATGACCCTTTAAGTAGTCTTTTATACCATGACACAACACCATTGAGATGTTTCCCGCTCATTCGGAAAACTAAATAGATGCGAGGTTTTTTCTGATTGTTTGAAACTCGTCGGATGGCACAATAACCTTTCAGACGTTAACAGATATTTATCAAGGAAACTCATGACTGCTCCGTTGGAAGGAATTGTTGTGTTGGATTTAACCCGAAACCTCGCTGGTCCGTTTTGTACCATGATACTTGGTGACTTGGGCGCCCGGGTTATCAAGATTGAAAAACCGGGTACCGGGGACGATACCCGGGATTGGTGTCCTCCAGCTTGGCAAGGGAAAAGCTCGCTTTTTCTGGCCGTTAACCGCAACAAAGAAAGTATAGCGCTCGATATCGATACGCCCACAGGGGCTGAAGCCATTCGTCGTCTTTCATCTAAAGTGGACATCGTGGTCGAATCATTCCGGGGTGGAAGTCTTGAAAAAAAAGGTTTTGGTTTCGAAGACCTGAAGAAGTTTAATTCTAAACTTGTTTACTGCTCATTAAGTGCATTCGGTGCACGTGGCCCCCTCCGTGATCGACCAGGTTATGATGCTTTGATGCAGGCATTTTCGGGGATTATGAGTATCACAGGTGAAGCTGATCGGCCGCCAGTGAGGGTCGGACCATCAATTATTGATATGGGTTCTGCACATTGGGCAGCACTTGGTATTCTATCTGCCCTTCGCGCACGTGATCAGAGTGGTGAGCCGCAGCACGTGGAGACTAGTCTTCTGGAGACTGGTGTAGCATGGATGTCATACTTCGCTGCAGGCTATTTTGCGGATGGAACGATTGTGGGGCGTAGCGGCACCCGTCATAGCGCGATGGCGCCTTACGAAGATTTTATGACGAAAAACGGTACCATTTATATTGCAGCGCCAAACCAGAGTCTATATTTATCTTTATGTACTGTGCTTGAGGCTCCAGAGCTAGCGAATGATTCGAGATTCTCCACCAATTCCGATCGGTTGGCTCACCGGAGTGAGTTGCATGATGCAATTGAAAAACACCTCGCTCGCGAAGACAGTGACACGTGGGAGACCCGTCTTGTTGAAGCGGGGGTCCCGTGTTTGCGCTTACAGACAGTAGACCAAGTTATGGCACATCCTCAAGTCGAGGCTCTGGGCCTTGTGCGAAATTTCAATCACCCTGAGATACCCGACTACCGCCTTGTAGATCACCCTGTCTCGTATAATGGTGTTCGGTCATTCCGGCAGGATCCCGCACCGGATCTTGGTCAGCATACCGAAAATATTCTTCGCTCCCTGGATTTTGAAGAGGAGGAAATTACAGAGATGTGTGGTTTGAATGTTTAGCGTGTTATCAGCCGGGTATTAGGAGCCGACTTCATGTATAAAGGACCTATAATTGATGCCTTTCTCCACGGTCCATGGATCGGCACTGGTTCGGGTTCGAGCGTTCGCGCAGACCGTGTTGAATGGATTGATGATCCGCGCCTTCGAAGGGTTATGCGAACATTTAAGCACGACAAGAGTGCGGCGGTTCCGCATCTGGAAGTACCCGAGCTGATTACAAAGCTAGACAGCGCCGGAGTTGAACGTGGAGTCCTCGCGACCAAGGTCTACTATCCTGCTCCAGCGGATTCTGTCCTCACCCTAAACCGCGAATTTTCTATAATGGCCGCTGCGAGCGGCTTACGCTTGAAATGGATCGCGTCAATCATCCCGCCTGAGCTCGGAGCTGCGAGTTACTGGGATGTAATGCAAAATACGCGGCTAATCGACGAAATTCACGCTGACCCCAATCTATGCGGTGTTCACTTAACGCCCTCGCCTTGGGGAATATTGCCGAACGATAAGTGGTTCTACCCGGTCTATGCTAAATGCGTAGAATATGGCCTTACGGTGTTTACTTATGTAGGCGCCCCTGGTCCATTGTGGCCGATGAGGCCGAACAACCCGGAGTATCTGGATGATGTTGCGCTCGCTTTTCCCGATTTAAATATTGTCGCCCACCATATTGGAGATCCGTGGACAGAAATGTCGATACGTCTTGCGGCCCGTCATGAAAATTTCTATATTTGCACATCTGCTTGGTCGCCAAAGGCCTATCCGCAAACTCTTCTTGATTTTCTGTCTGGTAAATGGCACGGAGTGAAGGGATCTGACAAGGTCCTTTTTGCGTCTGATTTTCCCTTGTTGAATTTGCAAACCACAACAAATGATGCGAGGGAGATGGAATTGCCCACGGAGCGGCTGGAGAATTTTCTATATAACAATGCGGCACAGTTACTGTGGCGCAAACCTTAGATTTTAGACTTTCATAGTTTCGCAGAGGTATAGAAGAAAATGTACTCGATAAAAACAGATATCGCGTGGAGTACGCCTGACTCGATTACAGTGTTTGGAAAAGATCTTCCAAGTGAAATATTGGGGCACCTCAGTTTTGGCGACATGGCCTTTCTTGAGATCACGTCACGCGTCCCATCCGCGAATGAGTCGCGGATGTTTAATGCAATGCTTGTGACGCTGGTCGAGCATGGATTAACGCCGAGCACGATTGCAACTCGCATGACCTATCTTGGTGCGCCGGAGGCCATGCAGGCCGCCGTTGCAGCCGGCCTAAGCGGGCTGGGAAGTGTATTTGTTGGAAGCGTCGAGGGGAGTGCGAAGCTGCTCTACGAGGCTTTGCCGGAGCCAGGTTCTAACTCGGATATCCCTGCCCTGGCCCGGGGCATTGTAAGTTCACTGGCCGAGCAGGGTCTGATCGTGCCTGGTATAGGGCATCCGTTTCATAAACCTATTGATCCTCGCACTCCTCGTCTTATCGAGATTGCAGAGGAAACTGGCTTTTCCGGACCCTACGTGGCGTTAATTCAAGAGGTAGCCGCTGAAGTTGAGCGCCAGAAGGGAAAATCAATGCCAGCAAACGCGACCGGTATTCTAGGGGCCTTGTGTTGTGAGATGGGATTTGATTGGAAAGTCTGTCGCGGAATTGGAGTCATGGCCCGGGCTGTGGGGTTGGTTGGCCATATCCTGGAGGAGGCACGGAATCCTATCGCACGGGAAATCTGGTTACAGACCGAAAAAGAGGCGACTTCCCACTTCCGCAAAGATTCAGCCGACTAGCTATATCATCGTAGTTTTTGCGGCGAAAAATTTGATCAATAGCAATGTTTGGTGATTTATGCTTACTGGTAAAGTAATTGTCGTTACGGGGGCCGGTCGCGGTATTGGTCGTGAAATGGCTTTGGAAATGGGGCGGCGCGGCGCTAGCGTTATCGTAAATGACATAGGAACTTCACTTGCTGGTGATGATCGGAGTGAGCAGCCCGCTCTTGATGTTGTCAAGGAGATCGAAAAAAGTGGCGGAAAAGCTGTCGCAAACACCGACAGCGTTGCGGAGTGGGAGTCCGCTCAGCGGATTGTCGCTAATGCAATGGATTGTTTCGGCCGTATTGATGGCGTTGTCAACAATGCAGGCATCCTCCGTGATCGTTTCTTTTTCAATATGCAGCCGGAGGAGTGGCGAGCAGTTATTGACGTTCACCTTAACGGCAGTTTCTATGTTTCTCGTGCTGCAGCACCATACTTTAAGCAGCAAGAGAAAGGCGCTTACATCCATGTGGTTTCGACTTCCGGGCTAATCGGTAATCTTGCCCAAGCAAACTACTCGGCAGCTAAATTGGGCATGGTCGCCCTGTCAAAGTCTATCGCAATGGACATGTCCCGTTTTGGGGTTCGCTCCAACTGTATAGCGCCGTTTGCGTGGAGTCGTATGATTAGCTCCATGCCCACGGAAACTGATGAACAAAAGAAACGTGTTCAACGGTTGAAAGTCATGGATTCAGCAAAAATCGCGCCGCTAGCGGCTTACCTTGCCAGTGAGTTGGCAAATGAAGTGACGGGACAAATTTTCGCAGTCCGTGCAAACGAAATATTTTTGATGGGACAAAGCCGTCCCCTACGGTCAATCCATGCAGGCGAAGGGTGGACAGTGGAAAGCATTGCAGAAAGGGCAATTCCGGCACTCCGAGACAACTTCTACCCGCTTGATCGCTCCCAGGATGTTTTCACTTGGGATCCCGTCTAATAAGGGAAATCCAGGCCGTAGCATGGGCAGGCGGATAATTGCGGTGGAAAACCCATCGACACAAATTTCAATAGTTGGATCCGTTCGTCTCTAGTCAGGTGTACTCGGTGAAGTGGGGAGCTAACTCTTTTGCAATTGATTCATATTTCCGATTGACTCGTAGAATAAACACGATTCTCTGGCAGAACGAGTTAGGCTAGTCTTCTCTGAAAGTATGTTGTGTTGTAACCTGCTCTATAAGCCGCAATCAGCGTTTGCCATTAAAAAAATAGATCAGACATTTGAACGTGAGGAGAATAAGTATATGAAAGCGCATCGCAAGAATAAACTGCATGTTATGTGTTTAGCGGCAGTGTATCTTGGTCTAGTCCAGACTCAGGCCACTCAGGCCCAAGCACTCGAAGAAGTCATAGTAACCGCGAACAAAAAACAAGAGAGCCTGAGTGACGTAGGCATGACGGTAAATGTTCTGTCTTCCGACCAAATGTTACGCCAGGGCATCAATTCCATGGAGGACATCGCGGTCGCTACGCCTTCTCTGGTTTATGCACGCTCAGCCAGCAACACGCCGATCTATACACTTCGAGGGATCGGCTTTAACGAAACAAGCATCGGTGTCTATCCAGCAGTGAGTGTCTACCTGGATGAAGCTCCATTGACTTTCCCCGTTTATGGTTATCATTCCGCTTTTGATTTAGACCGCGTTGAGGTGTTGAAAGGCCCTCAGGGAACGTTGTTTGGACAAAACTCCACTGGCGGGGCTGTAAACTTTATTGCCGCCAAGCCTACTGATGAGCTTTCGGGCAGCCTGGGCGGGAGCTTCGGCAACTATGACGCCATCGATTTGCATGGTCATATCAGTGGTCCTATTTCGGAAAACATGAACGCCCGTTTGGCTTTCAAGACTCACAAAATGGACGAGTGGCAAGAAAGCCAAACTAGTGGACGCGAAAATGGGAAGGAAAAGTACACCACTGCCAGGGCAATGCTGGATTGGCAGCCCGACGATCGTGCGCGTGTGGTAATCAACTTGAACGGATGGCAGGATAAGACGGAGCCACAGGCCACGCAGCTGATTGGCGTTATTCCAAAAATTCCAGAATTTGCAGACCCAGGCTTGCTGTCGGCACCTTTTCCTGATGACAACGAAGATGCTGACTGGACCCCTGGGAGCAATTCGTCTGACCGGAAGATGTATCAAAGTACGCTGCGGGTTGAGTACGAAGTCAACGACAATTTGTTGTTAACCTCGCTGTCATCGTTTGTAGACTTTGACCAGCAACAGGATAGTGACACAGATGGTGTCCCCGCAGTAGTATTTGATTTCGCGCAAATGGATGCGTCTGCGGAGACTTTTACGCAAGAGATACGTCTTGAAAATGTTAATGTTGAGAAATACCGCTGGGTAACAGGTGCATATTATGAGTCAAGCGAAGCCAGCGAAGATCAGATCCTCGTCTACAGCGATAACTCTACCAGTAACCCCAACAACCTGGGCATCTTCAACAACACAGTTGAAGTTCGTAATGAAATGGAGAACTGGGCAGTTTTCGCAAATTTGGATTATTATCTGACGGAAGCGCTTAAGCTCAAGGTTGGCGCGCGGTACACTGATGCGGAATTCGAAAACTCAAGCTGCAACGCCGATGTAGGCGATGGCGCCAATGCGGCGTTGTTCAATTTTCTTGGGGATATTTTTAGCGGCCCGGGCACCTTCGAGCCGGTCGGTACCGGTGATTGCTTCTCGCTCAATTATCAGGGTCAACCCGGAGATCAGTGGATTGAAACGCTGTCGGAAGATAATGTGTCCTGGCGTGTCGGGCTTGATTATCACTACTCAGATACCGGACTACTTTATGGCAACATCTCGCAGGGTTACAAGCAGGGCAGCTTCCCGACCTTGACGGCCGCCACTTGGCGCGCCTTTGAACCCGTCACTCAGGAGTCCGTGTTGGCCTACGAGGCCGGTATCAAAGAAACTTTGATGAATGGAAGGCTATCCTTCAACGCTGCGGTTTTCTACTACGAGTATGAGGACAAGCAGATCAAGGGAAATATCAATGACCCAGTGTTCGGCATTCTCGAAGCGCTGCGCAACATCCCCGAGGTGGAAGTGTATGGCGCCGAGTTCGAGGCTTCACTGGCTCCGGTTGAGGGCTTGACGCTCTCGCTCGCGGCCACCGTACTGGAACACGAAATTACCCAATCACCAGCAGAATCAATCAATATTCTGGGTGATTTCCGAAATTTGGAAGGAGATGCTGTTCCGTATACGGCTGACCTGACCGTTAGATTCAATGCAGAGTACCGGTGGATCATGGGCAATATCGAGCCCTTCATCGGTCTCACCTATCTTTATGAGGATGAGAAGAGCACCTCAATCGGTGGTGAGGATATCACCATAGCGCAAGCCCCAACCAACAAGTTAATTCCCGGGTGGAACAATCCCTTCCTTTTGGATGAGATCAACTTGCTCGATGTTCGGGCGGGAATCAGTACCATGGATGGCAAATGGACAGCGTTCGTGTGGGGTAGAAACGTCACCGATGAATACTACTGGTCTAATTCGACGGTTACCGACGATACTGTTGTTCGGCTTGCTGCAAAACCGAGGACTTACGGCTTGACAGTCAATTACCAGTTTTAGTGAGTGAAAATCGAGCGCCTGGATAAAGGGAACATACTATCTTTCTGTTTGTACGAGATGTGTAAGCTTCTTTCATGGGTTACCTAGGCGCAGAAGGTACGAATAAAAAACGAATTAGAAGCGAAGTACTGGCTTTTATGCTCCCGACGCCTGCTCATTCTAGCTAGACTCGAAGGATGTCACTATGACAACCCATATTGCCCCGCACAATGAGGACCCCATAGCAGCTCGTAGTGGCTGGGCCTTGGCAATGCTAATGGTCGTCTATATCTTGAACTTCGTCGATCGCCAGATTATTGGCATCCTCGCGGTGCCTATCAAAGCGGACCTGGGTCTTACCGACACGCAGCTCGGTCTCTTGGGCGGCTTTGCGTTTGCGCTGTTTTATACGTTTCTGGCTATTCCGATCGCGATACTCGCCGATCGCGCTAGCCGTTCCTGGATCATTACCATCGCACTGGCACTATGGAGTCTAATGACGGCTGTTTGCGGCCTGGCGCAGAATTTTTGGCAGCTCTTCTTTGCCCGCCTCGGCGTTGGTATTGGCGAAGCCGGTGGTGTTGCCCCGTCCTACTCACTAATTTCGGATTATTTCCCGCCGGGGCAAAGAGCGCGCGCCTTGGGTATTTTTTCGTTCGGTATTCCGATCGGTAGCGCACTTGGCATAGTTGCCGGTGGTTTTCTGGCCAGTTTGATCGATTGGCGGGTCGCTTTTTTCACGGTGGGCGCTGTCGGAATTCTCTTCGCGCCAATATTTCGCGCAGTGGTAAAAGAACCCGAGCGCGGACGTTACGACCCTGCGAATGTCAATATCAAGGCAGTGGGTTTCGGAAAAGTCCTAAGTACGCTGCTACGCAAGAAGAGCTTCTGGTTTCTCTGTGGTGGTGCATCTTTTGCCTCAATGATGAGCTATGGATTGCCCTTCTGGCTCCCATCTTTTTTTGTGCGTAGTTACTCTATCACTCTAATAGAGGCTTCGCTGATATACGGCGCGGTTTTACTCGTTGGCGGAATTGCAGGGATCTGGCTAGGTAGCGTACTGGCCGACCGTTTTGGGGTTGCAAAAAGATCCGCTTTTGCGTTGATTCCTGCGCTGGCTTTCGTGGCCACAGTTCCTTTTTTTATTTTTGGCGTATTGTCACCAACGCTTTGGGTCGCCGCGGTGGTTTTGGTGGTGCCAACCGGTTTGGGGCTTGCGTGGCTAGGTCCTATCCTCTCTGCTGTCCAGCATGTCGTGCCGCCAACGATGCGCGCGACAGGTTCTGCTGTTTTTCTGTTTATAGCCAATCTTATTGGCCTCGGCTTTGGTATACCGATAGTGGGTGCAATTTCGGATGCTCTCGCCGCTGCGTATGGTGAAAATTCGTTGCGCTACGCTATCGTGGTAGGCTCGGCGTTCTATGTAGTGGCTGCAATTTTCTTTTTCTTCGCTGCACCGCGACTCCAAGACGACTGGGAGGGGGAGAACGCGGTTGCTTAGGCGAAAGTCGACATGCCTAAGTGGGTCGGACAGTTTAAGATTAACCCATTGGAAAGCGCGGCATTTAGGCCGGTGGCAGCATGGACCTGTCGTGGCGATCATTGGCGGTAAATTATGACTGGGGTTCTACCCCCTGTGAGCCAGCATAGTCAATTGATACTGAGTAAGGGAGCGTTAGAAATTCTGCGTCAATCCACTATTCTCAATATGAGAGGATTGACCTATGAAGGACGAATTCGATTTTGACAAAGCCCTGAAGGCTCTGCAATCAGGTGAAGGGATTACTGGCAAGGACGGCGTCCTGACCCCGCTGATCAAGAGACTCACTGAGGCGGCCCTGGAGGCAGAGCTGGATTCCCATCTGGTTAACATAACCGCTATTGTGTCCATTCCCTGATAATTCCCTGTTAATCGGACTCACTGGTAGCCGATTTGAAACAGAAAGTGTGCAAAAACAGTAGGGTAGGGCATCTGCAGGGACAGCAGGAGCCTCAAAGTTGAAAAAATTCCCTGTAGATTTCCCGTTACCAGGGAATTCCCTGGAGACAATCCCTACTCAGACTGCCACCACCGCCATAACGCTCTATGATGTGG
>DGOD01000229.1 GCA_002389265.1 Gammaproteobacteria bacterium UBA4475 | reverse complement strand
CAACCAGTATGACTTCCCGCTGCCTACGCAGCTCCAGCAAGGCACTGAAGACAATAGGGCCACTGGTAATCGCCGACTGTCCAGGCCCCCCGGCAAGATAGAAAATCGGATCAGGCTTGGCAACTCGCGCGATCGCGGGCAGCACCATCACCGCAAGCTCTATCTGCCGGCCATCAGGCTGTTTGGGGTTTTCGGCAACCTTGATCAGAGCGCATTGTGCCTCGCTAAAAACACGCACCAAGGCCGGGTCATCGGGACGCTCACAAGAACCCAGCAGGATTGTCTCTGCAGGCGCCACGGCGAGCTGCTCATCCGCCACCCCACAACCTGTCAGCAGCAATAAACTGATTAGACCTGGGACCAGTATCGGGAATTTCAAATCAGACTCATCCTTTAGCCATCGAAGAATCGTCAGCGTAGCGTAATTTCCACTTCGAGGGCAGCCTTAAACCACAGGCACTATGATCACTTAGAAGCGATCCAATGAGACCTACATCAACACTCGAAATTGTGTCAACATAGCTGACTGATGCCGGCCTGTTAACTTGCCCGTTCGGTCTCCAGTAGTCTGCCGTAAGTTTGCGAACCGATTAACCATGTTAAGTTGATACCCATGTCTGAGCCCGAAAAAGAACGCTACACACAGCGCAAGTCATTTTTTGACAGCCTGCTGACAATCTATGGGCGCAAACCTGTGTATGAAGCCTTGACCACCGCCGGGACCACACCGTTTCGACTGCATCTGGCGCAATCCAATAAGACTAACGGTATTATTGCCGATATCATTAGCCTGGCAGAAGCCAAAAACGTCGAGATTTGCTATCACAGCCGTGAGGCGCTGGCGCGGATCTCACGGAACGGCCGTCAGGATCAAGGTGTCGCCATAGATATTGAAGCGCCAGGCTATCAACCGCTGGCCAATCTATGCCAGCTTGCTCAGGACCACCCCAATGCCAGCCTGGATCTGATTGCCCTCGACAGAGTCACGAACCCACAGAACCTCGGGTTGATCATCCGCGCGGTGGGCGCATCCCCTTGTGCTGGTCTGCTGTTGCCACAAAAAGGCTGTGCCCGCATTGATCCGCTGGTGATTAAAGCCAGTGCCGGCACAGTCTTGAAAGTGCCTATCTACTATTGTGACGAGCTGGGTCCGGCCCTGCAGCAACTCAAAACCAACCACTTCTCGGTACTGGGTCTGGCAGCCGGTGGCCGGCGTTCAATTCAAGCCATCCCAACCACTGGCAAGCAGGTTTTCATCCTAGGCAATGAAACGGATGGCCTCAGTCCCGAAATCGTCGCCCTGTGCGATGAATTGGTCGGTATCCCGCTGAATCATGGCGTAGAGTCACTGAATGTCAGTACCGCCGCCAGCATCGTTGCTTTTCGTAACATTTTTCAGGCCTGACAGGCCTTTGGAGCTCGCTTGTCGCTGGCATCAACGGTCAATATCAACTATTGTTGCGCCTTGAATTTCCTTGAGTTTTAAGAAGATTGTCTATGCGACGTTCGATCAATGTAGTTTTAGCCCTTGCGACACTTCTGTTCCTGGCCGCTTGCGGTACCGAGGAAGGTTTTGTTGAACCGATCCTTGTACCGAAGGGCTTTGTTCGGGTATTCAACGCCGTCCCTGACTCCACGACACTCAGGGTATCCGTAGACAACCTCACTCAAGCGACTCTGAATTTCAGCGAAGGATCAGCATTTTTCAATATATTGCCAGGCCTGCCACGGAAGATGGAAGTTTTCCACTTTCCTGATGGACAAAGAGAACTACTGCTCGATCGCCAACTGACCGTTCCCACCGACACCCAGGCGACGGTGATCATTGCCGGGACGATCAACAGCCCAGTGGTTTTGGAGATCCAGAATGCACCGTCAACTGACACCCCCGCCGACTATACAGAGGTTCAAATTGTCCATGCTGCCAACAGCTTGAGCGCAGAGGTGGGATTCCTGCTAGTTCAAGATAATGATTTTAGCGCACCGACAACTGTACTCTTGGGACAGTTCACCGAGTCCTTGACACTCAATCCCAGCAGCGGCGAACGCTATGAACTTTTTGCAGTGAGCTCGCTGCCGGCAACCGGCACAGCACCCACTGACGCCCAGATACTCTGGCGCTCGGGAAGCTTTGATCTGCCGGCCAAGAGCCGAGCCATGCTAGTCTTGACGGATTATTTTGGTCCTGAAGGCAAAGGTGTTCGAGTCGCCAATCTCAGCGTCACCGGGACTCAATTCTTCGTTCTAGAAGAATTACCCGCCGCGATTCGCGCGATAAACACCCTGCCTGATCAAGGGCCGATTGACATATTCTTCAATGATGAGCTGTTTGCCGCTAACGTCACCTTTAATGAGATGACGGACAACATACTTACCGACCTTCGCGGTCAGTTAACCCTCAAATTGACACCCACCGGCGATGCTACAACGATATTGGCTGAGGCTACGCCCACCGTCGAGCAAGGTAATTTTTACACGCTGACTATTACGGGACTGAGCACCGACACAGGACCGAGCCTAGCATTAACGCCAGAGGATAACCGGAACATCGCCACGCGATTTGTCCTCACGGGAACCCATGCATCGCCCAGCAGCGGCTTGCTCGATTACTACTTCGTAGCACCGTCAACCAGTATCGAGAATGCGTCACCCAGGAGCTTTAATAATTCATTACTCAACACCGCCGGCATGAGCTTCGAACAGGGCAGCTACGACTTGATCGTCACAGATGCCGGCACCAAGGACATCGTCTTCGGTCCGTTAGCTGTGGAACTGCAGAATGACAAGATTTATCGTTTTCACCTCACGGACGCAACTGGTGGTGGCCTGCCAATCCAGATCGTTTTAGAAGATGACTTCAACTAGATCGCCCAGCCAGGTATCACCATCACGGCCAATCGTCGTTGTTGATGGCGAAAAATCTTCGGCGCGGTCTACTGTCAGTTTTTGTCACGCTAGTTTATGCTGAAAAAACGATCATCTCACACAGGAAGCGCCCCCATGCCGACGGCTATTATCCCGAACGATTGGCAAGTCACTCCGCTATCCGGCTCACTCGGCGCCAATATCCGCGGACCCTCGGTGGCCACGGCCTCAGCCAGTGACATCGACGCCATCAAGGCATTACTGATCGAACATTTAGTACTATTTTTCCCCGATCAATCCCCTAGCAAAGCCGAACATATCGCGTTCGGGCGTCAATTTGGTGAACTCGAGGGCCACCCCAATTTAAAAGACAGCAACCATGTCGAATACCCAGAGTTGTTTGAGCTGGTCGCAACCCAAGGCGGCATAGCCGATGAGTGGCACACTGACATTACCTTTCAAGACAGCCCTGCACTGATGTCAATTCTGCATATGGTGAAGTCACCGGCAGTAGGTGGAGACACCATGTGGGCCAGCCTTTACGCCGCATATGATGAATTATCACCACCCATGCAAGCCCTTTGTGAAGGCTTGACAGCACTGCACGACGCTGCCCCCCACAATCGCCCGGATCAAATGACTATTCATCCAGTAGTTCGAGTGCACCCGGTTACCGGGCGCAAGGCGCTATACGTCAATGAACACTTCACCCGCCGTATCGTTGAGATGAACGCCAGCGAAAGTGCCGCGCTGCTGACGTACCTGACGCAATGGGTCGCTCAACCGCGGTTTACGGTCCGTAAGTCCTGGACTGAAGGCACCATCGCTATGTGGGACAACCGCTGTACCCAACACTTTGTCTTGAACGACTTTATTGGCGAACGAATTATCCAGCGAGTCACCATTATGGGAGATAAAGTCGAAGGCGTAGCACCTTCACCCTGGGCACCTTATGTGCGTGCCGGCAGCTTGTCGGCCACCAGCCGTCATGATCGCCAACTTTTTATGTATCTGAAGGATCAGGCTCAAAACTAATTTCTTGGCCTTTATTTGGCGTTATAGCTGTGCCTGAGCCACGTCCATCAACCCTGGATATACACTGGTTGATTTTGCACCATCAATAATTAAACAAGGTATTATTGCCCCTTCGAAATAAAGCAAACAGGAGTTACTGTGGCGCTACCCCTAGATGACATCACGATTATAGAAATTGACAACTGGATGGCAGCACCCAGCGCGGCGGCAATTTTGGCTGATATGGGCGCCACTGTGATCAAAGTTGAGCCCCTGAACGGCGACCCTATGCGCAGCAATGGTAGGCCACCGAAGATCGACGGCGTGCGGGACTATGACTTTCAGTTTGACGTCGACAATCGCGGTAAGCGCTCAATTTGTGTCGACCTGACCAATCCGGCGGCTATCGACATCATTCATAAGCTCTGCAGTAAAGCTCAGGTATTCGTCTGTAATCTGTTGGCCCAGCGCCAAGAAAAATTCCGGCTCGATCCGGAAACACTTCTGGCCATTAACCCCAGCCTGGTTCACGCCACACTGACCGGCTACGGTACAACAGGACCAGATGCCTGGCGTCCCGGTTACGACGTGACGGCTTTCTTTGGCCGCTCAGGTCTTTATGATGCCATGCGCGAAGGACCCCATGGCATTGTACCGATGGCACGCCCAGCCCAGGGTGATCACACCACCGGCCTGGCATTAGTCGGCGCCATACTCGGCGCCCTGCGCCTGGCCGAACGCACAGGCACGGGCCAGGTCGTTGAGACTTCGCTGTATGAGACTGCCGTCTGGACTCAAGCTAGCGATTTTGCGACTACTGCCATCGACCAGGCACCAGTGAGACAGCGTTCAAGAGAAAACATGTTGCTGCCAACGGCCAACCGTTACCCGTGCGGCGACGATCGTTGGATCGTGTTCAACATGCCAGAAGCCTCGGGCTGGGCCAAATTATGCAAAGCGCTGGGCAAAGAAGAATGGCTTGCTGATGAGCGATTTGTTGATGCCCGCAGCCGCTACCAGATGATGCCCGTGTTGGTTCCTGAGATTGACCGGGTTCTGGCGGACAAAAGCCGTGATGAGTGGGGCGTCATCTTTGACGCAGCCGGACTGATCTGGGGACCTGTGCTAGGACTCCATGAGGTAGCAAGTGACGAACAAGCCCACGCTATCAACCTGTTTCCACA
>DGOD01000041.1 GCA_002389265.1 Gammaproteobacteria bacterium UBA4475 | reverse complement strand
GGAAAGGGCTCGTCACCCAAGATGATGATCTCACCCTCGTAACCTTCCTGCCGAAAACTCGCCGCAGCTTGTCCAGCCCCTTGACCTGCTCCTACAATGACCATCGCCGACATAAATATTCCGTTAAATCCTTAATTAGGGCGGTATTCTACACAATGCGCCAGGATTACGGGTACCATTTCAACTATGAAAATACTTTTGTTGTCACCTTATGATGCAATCAGCCACCGTTACTGGTACGCAGGACTGGTGGCGCGGTTGGATCAGCATGATTTTACCGTGGTGACGCTGCCGGCGCGATATTTCAGCTGGCGCTTTCGTGGCAATAGCTTGTCCTTAGCATTTGATTCCCGACTCGACGGCGACTGGGAATTGATTGTTGCGACCTCCATGACAGATTTGTCGGCCCTGGTGGGTATGCGGCCAGCGTTGGCAGGGATTAGATCGTTGCTCTATTTTCATGAAAATCAATTTGCCTATCCGGAACAGGGTGATACCCAACATCAAGTTGAACGGCAGATGACCAGTTTGTATGCGGCTTTAAGTGCTGATCAGTTGGTGTTCAATTCATTGTTCAATCAGTCGACCTTTCTTACCGGGGTGCAACAATTGCTGGCGCGGTTGCCAGATCATGTGCCAGCTGGACTGGCGGATAAGCTCAGGCTAAAGGCTAAGGTTTTACCGGTACCATTGTGGTCTGACAGCTTTGTTCAGGCGCCGACTCGAGATCCGATCACTTCTCGCTTATCCATTGTCTGGAACCATCGTTGGGAGTACGACAAGGGTGTGGTTGAGCTCTTGGATCTGGTCACCCTGCTGTTAGCCTCAGATCTGAATTTTGAGTTTCATCTGATCGGTCAGGCGTTTCGCCATATACCGCCACCCTTGGTGCGAGTGCAAACGCTCCTCAGGGACGCCGGTCGTCTTGGTACGAGCGGCTACATAGCATCTCGTGAAGACTATATCGCGTTGTTGGGCTCAGCCCATGTGGTGCTCTCTACGGCGATCCATGAGTTCCAGGGTATCGCGGTACTGGAGGCCATCGCCGCCGGCTGTCTGCCAGTGGTACCTGACGCCTTGGCTTACCAAGATTTTATTCCTGCAGCTTGGCGTTATGCCGATCAGGCCGAGGCCCTGGATATGCTGCTGGGCATCGCGGCAGCGCGCTCCGGCGGCCAATTGTCAGTAGCACCGGATGTGACTTATCTTGATTGGTCACAACAGCGCAAGGCCTGGGAAACCCTACTGGCAGGCCCTTGAAATAGACTATACTGGGCGCGTTATGGTAGCGGCTCCATGAGTCGGTTGCTGATCAGTCGTTGTTCTTCAATGGAGTCGAGACCATGGTGATGTTTTACCGGGTTGATTACAGTTTATTTAACGCCGAGGGCGAGGTTGTTGACTCCTCCGACGGCGGTTCCGCGCTCGCCTTCATTGAAGGTGATGAGACGATGATGCCCGGTCTTGAGAAAGCGGTCGCTGGCCGTGCTGAGGGTGACGAGTTCAAGGTCACGATTGAGCCCGGTGAAGCCTACGGTTTTCAGCAGCGATCACTCATCAGAACCGTGTCCTTTGAAACGATTGAGGCGAATGTGGAGGACCTGCAGCCAGGCATGATTTTCCAGGTGGGTTCTGGCACAGATGCCGAGGTAGTTCGAGTGGTGGAGGTGGAAGATGAAGGCATCACGATCGATGGCAACCACCCGCTGGCGGGGGTAACGTTTCATTTCGAATTAAGGATCGTCGAAGCTCGGCAGGCCAGCACTGATGAGCTGGAATTGCTGGCGATCACGAGGGCTGATGCGGCGAAGCGTTAGGCGCAAACGCCCCGCCAAGGCTTGAACATCTGCCTGCAACAGATCTCGACCTCAGGCTGCATGCGTGGGTTTAGGCCGCAACGATCACTCGAATGGAATCCAGTCTGATATCCGCCTGATCAATAGCTTCGAGAGTCAAACTTCGAGTTTCCAATAGATGGCTGATTTCCTCCGGCCTGACATTTTTATTCAAATCCTGTAATGCGCTGAGTCGGTTGATTTCAGCGGTTAACATGGTCTGTGCTTGGTCTCGTGCGGTCTCTTTGAGTGCTTGGCATTGGGTCCGGGCTTGTCGCTTGGCAGCCGCCAGCATGCTTTTAATACCCGCCCGCTGAGATTCGAGTATACCCTGCAGCGCTGCGATTGAGACTGTTAGTTGCTCTGCTTCGAAGTCAGTCCAAGCCAGTGATGCACTGATATCCGCTAAATTTGGCTCAATGACGGCCCGAATCACCGTGGGGGGCAGAAAGCGGTCAGCCATCAAGTAAGCCGGTGCGACGCAGTCGGCAATAAAAAGGGTTTCAAGCAGCAATGTCCCGGCGGGTAATTCGGGATGTTTGACGGCGATCATGGTGCTATTGCCATTGGTATCTGTGGCGACGATATCCAGGGCTTGCTGCACTAAAGGGTGCTCCCAGGTCAGGAACAAGACATCTTCACGGGCCAGCGCCGTGTCTCGGTCATAGGTAATTCGTAGGCCATCTTCTGGTAGTTCCGGGTAATGAAAATGATCCTGGGTCTCGGCACTGACGGCATAATGCCGAACCATGGAATCGCCGGGTTTGACCAGTAAGACCTTGTCACCGAGGGGTTCTGACTCCAGACCAAACATCAAAAATGAGCGCTCCATGTAGCGAGCCAGCGACGGACCACCGCCGTGTTGCTGGATGTCTTTAACAATTTTTGCAGACACACCCGGTCGATGGGAATTCAGCTCTAACAGGCGATCTCGGCCGTGCTGTAGTGAGGCGAGGCGCTCGGCGTTGAGGGTCGCTGTGCGCTGCAGGAACGCATCGAAATCCACTGTGGCAATCTCATGGATCATCTCATCAAAGATACTTTGCGCCACAGCATTGGGGCCAGTGAAGAGGTTCAGGCTGTTTGCGTACCATTGATAGAGTCGCTCAGTGCCTGATCCTTCAATATAGGGAATATGGATTTTTACATCCTCGGCCTGGCCGATGCGATCAAGACGGCCGATACGTTGCTCCAGTTGATCTGGGCCGAGGGGTAAATCGAACAACACCAGGTGACTGGCAAACTGAAAATTTCGACCCTCGCTGCCAATTTCCGAACAGATCATGAGTTGCGCGCCACGGTCGGTTTCGGCGAAGTAGTTTGCCGCACGGTCTCTGGCAACCAGATCAAGCCCCTCATGAAACACGGTGGTGCGAATAGGTAATAGTTCGGCCACTCGTTGCTCGAGATCCAAAACGGTTTGCTGATGCGCGCAGATCAGCAGAAATTTATCCTGGGGATGACTCTCCAACAAAGCTGTAAGCCAAGTAATACGGGGGTCACAGCGAGTCCAGTTGGGTAGGTCTTGCTCAGGGAAGTAACCGATGCTGGCACTGATGCCGGGTGTGATAGGCAAGGGGTAAGGCAGCGCAAGACGTTGGGGAAAACCCTTGACCGAAGCGCGGACATTGCGGAATAAGACTCGGCCAGTACCATGCCGGTCTAATACTGCATCGATGAGCTCGGCATCGTCGAGATCCCGGCCTGATTCACCTAGCAGAGCTTTCAGGGCAGTTCGAGCTTGAGTCTGTTTCACGCCACCGCTGTCCAGCAAGGCAGTAACCCGTTCGGCAATCTCGGTAAAGTGCGTTTCCTCGAGGAGAAATTGCTCATAGTCATAGTAGCGAGACGGGTCCAACAGGCGTAATCGCGCAAAGTGGCCCAGGCGTCCCAGTTGTTCTGGCGTGGCTGTGAGCAGCAACAGGCCGTTGGCGGCCTGTGAGATGCGCTCTACCACAGTATAGGCCGGGCTTGCTTGTTCCGGAGACCATTGCAGATGGTGCGCCTCGTCCACGACCACTAGATCCCAGTCAGCGGCGAGGGCCTGTTCCAGGCGTTTAGGATTGTCGATGAACAAATCGAGATGACAGAGCATGAGTTGCTGGGCTTCGAACGGGTTGTACAGGTTGGACGCGGCTTCGTCGGAATTCGTTGAGGGAGCGTTGTCAGCGACGATATTTTGGCAGCGTTCTTCATCGAGCAAGGTGAAGTGCAGATTGAAGCGTCGGATCATCTCTACAAACCACTGAAAGGTGAGCGTCGGGGGTACAATGACTAACACCCGGCTGGCTCGGCCGGTGAGCAGTTGCTGATGAATGATCAAACCCGCTTCAATGGTTTTGCCCAGCCCGACTTCATCAGCAAGCAGTACCCGTGGGGCAAAACGTTCGGCGACCTCATGACCAATATACAATTGGTGCGGAATCAGCGATACCCTCGGGCCATAGAGTCCTCGAGAAGGCGCGACCGCGAGATCTGCAAGAGCATGGCGAGTGTCGTAGCGAAGGTTGAACCAGGCATTGTCATCCAACTGATGAGTCAGCAGTCGGTCTTCGGGCTTGCTGAATCGCACATTCGGATCCAGTGCTGTTTCGTGGATGGTGCAGAGCGTCTGATCCTCTGTGGCGCCTTGAATCGGACCGATGTAGGTCAATAGATCGTCTTTGTCTTCGATCGAGGTGACACTAATGGTAATATCAGCGTTGTTGGTGACCAGGTCACCGATATTGAACCTAACCCTGACGAGCGGTGCTTTCTGGCTGGCATAGGTCCGATCTTCACTGACTCTGTCGTATCTCAGGCTGACGGTTCTGGTACTAACCTCGGTCACCCGGCCCATGCCAAGTTCGGGTTCGGCGGTACTGATCCATTTTTGATCGAGTCTGAATTCATTCATGGGGTACTGTATTCGCCTTTAAATGTCAGGGTCAGCACTGGCTGTGGTCAGCTATTGTGCTGGTACGATCGCGATCACAGGGTGATCGCGGCTAAACGTTATATGGAGCACTAAAGATCATGGATAAGCCAACAAGCGAGCTTAACGCAGCTGCGCCACAATCGATCGATCCGCAAACCACTTTGGAGCTGGAAGCCGCTGCATTTCGCACCCTGGTTGCGCATTTCGATGCCCATCCAGAAGTACAGAATATCGACTTGATGAACCTCGCTGGCTTCTGCAGAAATTGCCTTAGTAAGTGGTACAAAGCGGCGGCTGAGGATAAAGGAATTGCGCTTGATTATGAAGAGGCGCGACGGATTGTTTACGGTATGCCTTACGCGGAATGGAAGGCGTTGCACCAAGCGCCGGCTTCAGCGGCGCAGTTGGCCGAGTTTGATGCAAATAAATCAATTGATACCTGATGCGAGCCAGTCTCTTGGCCCGCTCTTAAAGAATCAATTCTAATACCGTCTTGGTTGTTCACCCGAAGTCGCTTGACCAGAGTTTATTATGTCTATAGCCAGTTTAAAAAATGTCAGTGTCCATTTCGGTACCGACACTATCCTTGATCAGGTTGAGTTCAATATCGCTAAGGGCGAACGGGTGTGCCTGACTGGCCGCAATGGCAGTGGCAAGAGTACCTTGATGCGACTGTTGTGTGGCGAGGTGCTGGCAGATGAGGGGAATATATGGCGCGAAAAAGCCTTGAGCTTCTCGACGCTTGAGCAGGATTTGCCGGCAGGCGACGACACAACGATTTTCGCCGCGGTAGCCTCGGCGTTCAGCGAAGCAGGCGAGCTGCTCGCGGAGTATGCCCAAGTGTCGATGGGGACCTTTGATGACAGCACCTTAGATCGGATGGCGCAGTTACAAACCCAGATCGAAGCCATCGATGGCTGGGTACTGCACCATCGCGTCGAATCGGTACTCCAGCGCATGAAACTGCCGCCGGATGAAAAGCTCATCAATCTCTCTGGTGGTTGGTTGAAACGCGTGGCCATTGCCAAATCTTTGGTGACGGAACCGGATGTTTGGTTGCTGGATGAACCCACTAACCACTTGGATATTCCTACCATCGAATGGCTGCAGGAAGTGATGTTGGAATTTCAAGGCACCATTGTCTTCGTAACCCACGATCGTGAGCTGATGCAATCTGTTGCGACCGCTATTGTTGAGGTTGACCGAGGCCAGCTGGTGCGTTGGGACTGTGATTATAAAACCTTCCTCGAACGTCGCGAGCACGAGCGTGAAGTCGAACAGACCCACAATAAGAAGTTTGATATCAATTTGAAAAAGGAAGAGGCTTGGATTCGTGAGGGGATCAAGGCCCGCCGAACTCGCAATGAAGGTCGGGTCAGGGCTTTGCAACAACTGCGTCTTGAACGACAAAAACGGCGAACCCAGGGAACCCTGAAGCTGGCCGTAGACAGCGGCTCGGCATCGGGCAAGATCGTCAAAGAGTTGATCAATGTCTCTAAATCCTATGATGCAAAGCCCATCATTACCGATCTCGATCTGGTGATCCAAAGAGGTGACAGAATAGGGTTGTTGGGTCCCAATGGCTCTGGCAAATCAACCTTGATTAAAATTTTGTTGGAAGGGCTGGAGATCGATTCAGGGGAGGTGGTCTCTGGTACTAAGCTCGCGCCTGCTTATTTTGACCAGGTTCGCGGCCAACTGAATCCGGAACAGAGTGTTAAAGATTATATCGCGCAGGGCCGTGAGTACATTTCGATCAATGACCGAGAGGTGCATGTGGTCAGCTATCTGGCCAACTTTATGTTTAACCCCGAGCAGGCGCGGGCGCCAATCAGGACCTTGTCTGGTGGTGAGCAGAACCGTTTACTGCTGGCTCGACTATTTTCCCTGCCAACCAATCTGTTGGTGCTTGACGAGCCAACTAACGATCTGGATGTTGAAAGTCTCGAGCTGCTCGAGGAATTACTGCTGGACTACACCGGTACAGTGCTGATCGTATCCCACGACCGGTCATTTCTCGATAATGTAATCTCAAGCCTTCTCGTTTTTGAAGGCGCCGGCAGAGTGATCGAGTATGTGGGTGGATACAATGACTGGCTTGAAGGCGGTGGTAGTTTCGCGGCGCTGGCGAATGCGGCGGATAAGGTTAATCCGACGGCTAAGGCGGCAGTTGCTGAAGCGCCGATGAGTTTTGAAGAGCGCAAGAAAGCCAAGGCTGCCCTGAAAAAACGGGAGCGTGAGTTGGCACAGATCCCAGATAGGATAGATGAGCTCGAACTCGAGATGGCGAGCCTGCAGGCAAAGATCGCGGCGCCGTCCTTCTTCCAAGCTAGCGCTGCCGACCAGGATTTACTGTACGCTAGCGTCGCCGAGAAAGAAGCAGAAATGGACATCCTTATGGCGCGTTGGGAAGCGCTGGAGCAGAGCTAGGCGGCTTACAACCCAAAGGCTTCTCGCAGCAAGTAACCGGTTAAGAAGGCCAGTCCAGCTGCGGTGCCGCCAGTGGCTAACGTCGACAGGCCTGAGCGCAACATTGGCTTGTTGATCACTCGGCTCTTGGCCATCCCTATAACGAAGAATCCGGTCGCGGCGAGCAGGGTGCTGGCAAAGAATTGCGTCGTCAGCGTCAGGGCGAAGAAGAAGGGTGCCAAGGGTACCAACCCAGCGAACAGAAAGCTGGCAAAGGTGATCAGTGCTGACCTGATCGGCGAGCGTAACTGGTCGGCCATACCATGCTCTTCCTGCAGCATGGTTTTTACCCAGAGGCCGCGATCCTTGGTAATCGTCTCAACGATTTGCTCGAGCGTCTCGCCATTAAACCCTTTGCGGGCAAAAATCTGCCGAACCTCTTCCGACTCGCCGGCAGGAATCAGCGCAATATGGGCGTGCTCCATTTGTTCAAGATGATCATAGTAGTCCACGTCGGCCTTGACGGCCTCATAGTTGCTAATCGCCATGCTAAAGCCGTCGGCGATAAGGTTTGCGATACCCAAGATCAGAGCCACTGACCCGGGTAAGCCGGCGCCCACTGAGCCGGAGACGATGGCGAAGGTTGTCACGCAGCCATCAATACCACCAAGGACCGCGTCCGCGACGGGACGTTGTTGATTGGCTCGATCGAGGCGAAGGCTGATCTGATCTGGCTGGTGTTCTACCGCGAGGTTTGATTCATCCATGATTCATCTCGTGTTTAGCGTTGTTGGTCAGTCCCTTTGGATGTTGGGCGCCTTGCTGGTCGTTCTGACAAACTGTTTGAAAGCGCCATTATGATGTCATCGCGTAGGCATTCTACGCTAACAAAGCCGTAGTACTACCTGGGGCCGGATCAATGAATATCTTAGCCATGTGCCGGCAAGACTGACGCCCACTAGCGGGGCGGTTATTGTGTCGTTTGATTGAGTCGCCGAGCGAGACGCCGGAGTTGAGTAAGGAGTTGAGTAAGGAGTTGAATAAGGAGTTGAGCAAGAAGTTGAGCAAGGAGTTAAACGAGCAGTGCAATAGTGGCCGCAGGGCTAGACGGCCATTTTTGCTTGAATCGCCTCGTGGCATTGATAATCTTTCAGATGGAAGTCCGTCATCTCAAAGTCATCAATATGGGTTTGGCCGCGATCTGTGATCTCAAGGGTCGGCAATGGGAAGGGCGTTCGCGCCAATTGTTGCTGGCACTGCGGTACCGCATCCAGGTAGATATGACCATCGGCGATGGTATGGATAAAGTCCCAGGCCTGCAATCCAGTGATCTTCGCGACCATGTGCAGTAGCAGTGAATAACTGGCAATATTCAAGGGGACACCTAGAAACATATCTGCCGAGCGCTGGTACATTAGCAGCGACAGCTTGCCGTCAGCCACATAAAACTGGAAGAACGCATGGCACGGTGGCAGTGCGACGTCCTCAGGGTTAGCCTCGCCAGGATTCCAAGCGTTGACGATGATGCGTCTAGACTCTGGATTATGGCGTATCAGATCGATGGCTTCCTGCAGTTGATCAACCTCGCGCCCGTCACTCGTTCGCCAGTGTCGCCATTGCTGACCGTATACCCGCCCCATGTCGCCATCGGCAGCAACGTCTGTTAGATCAGAGACGCCGTGACGCTTGAGGTAGTCCGCATAATTGAGGTCCCAGAGTTTGTTGTGGGGGTAGATGTGCTTCAGATCGTTGATGTTGCCTGAACCGCTGATGAACCAGAGCAGTTCAGACACCATGGACTTCCACACCAGTTTTTTAGTCGTCACCGCCGGAAAGCCCGAAGGCAGATGGTATCTGCCTTGCAGGCCAAAATTCGACAAGGTACCGACACCGGTGCGATCGCCACGTTTGATGCCTGTATCTAGTATCTGTTGCAGTTGGTCGAGGTAGGTCTTCATGGTCTCGCTAACCTTCATGGTCTCACTAACTTTTATGGTCTCACTAACCTTCATGGTCTTACTAGCAAGGCCGATTCAGTCTTTGGGGTTAGAGG
>DGOD01000019.1 GCA_002389265.1 Gammaproteobacteria bacterium UBA4475 | reverse complement strand
TGACATCAATCGGTTCAAAATTCAATGACTCGTAGATGACCAGCGTTTTGTGTCCCGGTTTGTTCAGTGGAATCATCTCGAGGCGAGAGGGTAGCAGCCTGCCTGAATAGTCTCTTAGCTCAGAGAACTCGAGGTGTCGTACCATGACATTATTGTCGTCATAAAATCTCTGTGAGACCGGCACCAAATTTGTTTTGTCGATGACATAGTCGATTTTGCCCCAGACAGTCACCGTCTGACTCTGTGGGGTGAGTGTTATGGTGTAATGATCAACAGTTTCGACTAGTGCGAGATCGTATTCTTCCGTCAGCGTAGTCTGTTTGACTAGGTCATCATTGGTGAAGTCGCTGCCCATCCAAGATCCCATCATCATCGATGGCGGTACCTTGATCACTTTGTTGATCTTCGGGAAATAGTTCCACATCTCTTGATCAAGTTTCAGCGTCGCGATACCACGATCTTTCTTCGGCGATAATATGCGGATAAATGCATTGTCTCGCCCTTGATTCATCGACACCATCTCCATGGAGCGTTGATACTGCGGTGTAACGACCTGCATGGTGATCAAAGCTTTACTGATATCGCCGCGGTAAAGTGCTTCCATATCGTCAATCAGTTTTTTTGCGCGCTCAGCGCTTGTGGCTTTGCTATTCAGATCAGCGTGGCAGAGACCCGCGAATGTGACTGTCAGGATAAGGAGTGCGGAATGCAGCGTAAGGTTCATCGATGGTTCAACCTGTTGTGCGGGGATGCGGTATTTTTATACCATGTTCGCCATTTCAATGACAATTTAGGCGACTGAAAGCAGGAATAAGCGGTTCAGCTTAACCTGTGCTATCTGCTAGTATGCCGGGCTTAGAACGCAGGGGTGTACAAATGATATCGATCAAATTAATTTGGGCAACGATGTTGGCAATGATATTGGTTGGCACCCTGTCTTCAGCAGTGGCGGAGGACGCGGAGGCATGGGCTACTGAAGTTGAGGTGGGTTTGGTCTCAACGAGTGGCAATACCGACACACAGAATCTGAAGCTGCGAGCTGATTCAAAAGGCGATTTTGCTCATTTTCGCCATCATTTCCATCTCGAAAATCTGCAATCTTCCACGGACGGATCTGTCACGGCACAGAAGTTTTATGCATTTTATCAGGCAGATTATAAGTTAGACGAGATCTCTGCCGTGTTTGGCCGAATCTCTTACGATGATGACCGCTTCAGCGGTTTCAAGTACCAGTCTGATTTGACAGCAGGTTACTCTCGCATGCTCTTCGATACTGGTACGATGGCGTTGACTGGTGATGTAGGTGTCGGTTTGCGTGTGAGTGAATTAGACAGTGGCCAAAAAAATGAAGAAGGGATCGTTCGACTAGCGGGTAAATATGCGTGGGAGGTGAGTGAAAATGCCGCGTTCCAGCAGTTGTTAAGCAGTGAAATTGGTAGCAAGTCGACCATTTCTCGATCTGATTCTTCGATTACGGCAACAATCAATGGTAGTCTCTCCATGAAGCTGTCGTTGACGGTTAAACACAATTCTGTGGTTCCCGTTGGTCGAGATAAGACGGATACCGAAACCTCTGTGACGCTAGTCTATGGTTTTTAATATATGATTGAGATTCAAACGGTTGAACATTCGGACTTTGCCGGCCTGTTAGCGCTGAACGAAGACGCCGTGCCGCACGTGAACTCCATCGATTCGGCGCAAATGGCCCATTTTCTACAGCAGGCTGTCGCGTTTTTTAAAGTCGTTGAAGACCGCCAGCTGGCGGGGTTCGTGATTAGCCTGGGCAGCGGTGCAGATTACCAGTCGCCCAATTACACCTGGTTTGACCGTGAGTTGCAGAATTTTCTCTATATCGACCGGATCATGGTGCACCCGCAGTTCCGCCGGCGCGGCGTAGCACGATTGATCTATCAAGAACTGGAGCGCCGAGCGCGGGCCAATGGCGTGACAAGTCTGTGCTGCGAGGTCAACTTGATGCCGCCAAACCCAGAGTCCTTGGCGCTGCATCTGAGCTTGGGCTTTGTTCAAGTGGGGACTCAATTCACCTATGGTGGCGAGAAAGAAGTAGTCTTGTTGGTGAAGCAGCTGGATAGTACTAATGAGTAATCGCGCGATGATTATCGCAATCATGCTAGCCTTGGCAGCCTTGATGGGCTACATCGTCCTCGAGCGTTTTTTTCGCTCAGATGTCGTCGTCGAGATGGCGCCTGTGGCTGAAGTGCTTCCATCGAAGAAGCAGCCGGGAGTGCGGGCCCGGATGTCTTCCTGCGAGCGGATTCATGATCGCACACAGCTACGGGGTTATGTGGAGAACACGGGCAACACTGACTTGTCCTTTGTGACAGTCACCGCCATGTGGAAGGATATGAATGGCTTAGTGATTGAGTCGGCTATCATTTATGCGGTCAGGGATCTGGCGTTGGCACCGGGCGAGCGTCGTGAGTTTGAAGCATCTTCCGAGAAAAACCGCGCTGCGCGTTGTAATGTAGAATTACTGGACTGGTGGGCCTAACTGCTTCTCTGGA
>DGOD01000030.1:611-7539 GCA_002389265.1 Gammaproteobacteria bacterium UBA4475 | reverse complement strand
CAGACGACATAATTGACTCGTGCGCTACCTGACCGAAGATTGGGTGTTTTGACCAATCTTCAAGTACCCCGCTCACTTGGAGCCAGAGCCTGACGCGTTTGGGTTTGCCGCAAACGACTGCTCAAGAGCGTACTGACCACGACTCAAATTGATTCTGGTCTGCAAGCCCCCCATCATGGCCTGAAACTCAGGCTGCGCTGCCATATCCTGTAGAATTGGCTCAATAGGCGGCTGCCAAAATGCCACCCAGCCTTCATCAATGCCACGTTGCAGGCTCATCAGGGCCATCTGCTGCTGGCCTGCCAACTGGTTCGCCAGCGCTTGGCGGTACCAGACGCTGGGATCCGCACGTGCGGCCCCTGCCACAACCGCATCCAGCTTGACCTTGGCGGCGTTGAGTAAGGCGCCGCCAGCCTCCATTTGACCCAATTGTTGATAAGCGTAGACGGCACCCAACATCGCAAACTGTTCGAGGTCGCCACCTCGCCTTTTTTTGTCCTCGAAGGCCTGCGCCTGCTGCCAATAGTCAATCGCGGCTTGCGGCTCGCCGTTCAAATAGGATGCATAAGCCGCCACCAGATGACTCTCACGCGTCAGCTCATTCGGCTGGGCCAGTCGTTGCAGCACGACCCGCACCTTGCCAAACTCTTCTTGCATGGCATAACGCTGCACCTCCAGCCAATCAAAGCGCAGCGTATGCTCAGGCGCAGCGGTCGCCTTGGCCACACTAATCCATTCATCGGCTTGCAAATAGTTACCCAGCGACATCTGCAACTCGGCGAGATCAAAAGCAACCTCATCGCTCCCAGACAACTCATAGGCTTTTTCATATTGTCGAATCGCATCACTGACTCGACCACGGGCCTGACTAACCCGCGCCGACAATCCATAGGCCAATGCAAAGTTAGGGTTCGCGTCGATGATACTGCCGAAGACCTGCATCGCTTCGGCGTCACGACCACGATCAATGTAGAGACTCGCGACGTTATAACCGGCAACGGGGGATCGAGGGTCCAGCTTGAAGGCCACCTCAAACTCGGCAAGCTTGGCATCAGGATCCTCGATCAGCGGCGCATACCACATATGTGCCATCGCATAGTTCGGGCTGTATTCGATGGCCTTGAGTAATGCCTGCTTGGCAGCTTCGTCTTCGTGGTTGCGCACCCTGTGGATCAAGCCTTGACTGGCCCAGGCCATGCCTGACTGCGGGTTCAATTTCAACACCCTGTCGACCGCCGCCTGCGCCACAGCCAGCAGACCATTCCTATCCGTATCGCTGCCACTAGTCTGGCCCGCTGCACCAAAACCATAGGATACTTGCAGCGTGTTGGCGTCTGCCAGACCGACCCACGCCGCCACATAGTCGGGGTCCAGATCAACTGCCCGTTGAAAAAATCGTGCGGCGTCCTGTAGACTCACCTCGCTGCGGCTGGCCAATTCAGCCTGACCCATACTATACAGAATGATGGCTTCGGGGCTGGCAGAGGCCCGGGTTAGCAGATCCAGTGGCTTCGCACCCAGCAACTTGATTTTCAGCTCACCGACAACCGCTGCGGCGATATCATCCTGAATCTTAAAAATATCGTTAAATTGGCGATCATACGTGCTCGACCAAAGGTGCGCGCCATCATGAGCGTTGATCAATTGCGCAGTCACACGAATGGTGTCATCAATATCATTACGCCGCACACTACCCTCAAGAATCACATCAACGCCCAGCTCTCTACCGATCTGCTGCATGCTTTTCCGCACACCGCGATAGGCAAAAGATGACGTGCGAGCTGCCACTTGCAGTCCTTGCACCCCGGCGAGCACATTGAGCAACTCTTCCGAAAGTCCGTCGGCGAAGAATCGATCACGACTGTCATCAGTAAAAGATTCAAAGGGCAAGACCGCGATCCTATTGACTACTGCCAGCTGACTACTCGCCTTGGTGACGGCCTTTGCGACCTCGACAGTGCGTTCCTGCGCCGGGACATTAACGGCTGGCGACCCACTGGCTTCCTGGAGAGTGAGCTGGGCATAAAATAAACCGCCAACGACGAATAACATCACGACAATCACTGCCAGCTCGGCTCGGCTGCCTATCAAAGCCACCGCTTCAGGCGGAACGACACCAGCATCCGCGTGAGAAGCACTCGCATTCAAGCCCTGATCGCTGACCACGCCTCGCTGATTCAGATCGAACAACCAGGCACTGAGCAACACCAACGGCAAGCCAGCAGCAAAGGCCATGACCAGATAGCGCATAGTGCTGTCAGGCAAGGAGAGGGTGGGCGATAGAATGTCGACAATCTGAATGATCGGCCACAGTATGACAACATACAGGGTCGCTGTGCGGATCACCCGTCGCCGCTTAACTTCCTCAAACAGGTTGGTTCGCCAGCCCGCTTCTTGCCTGGAATGAGATTCAGTCACAACGGGTTATCAAACCTCCTCTAGCGTAATATCTGCTGAGACAGTACGAACCGACACTCGACCTTTGCCATCGCCAAATACAGCATTGAGGCGCTGGCGAGCAGGAAAATGGGTTTGGGCTTCAAGCTCACTCAGTTTATTTTCAATAGCACCACTCATACCACCCTCCAGATCAACGGTGGCACTGAGCCCCGATTGCAAGCCGAGGCGGATATCACCGCTGACTGATGACAGGTCTATCTGACCTGCCGGGTTAAGCTCCCCGGTAATATCCATGCTGCCACTGACGCTACGTACGGCAAGATGGTCCACCGCTGCCATCTCAATGACCAAATCACCAGAAACCGTATCAAGTCGCACGTCAGTGGCTGTGACAGACAATGCCAGATCACCGCTGATGGTAGACGCCAGTACCGAACCAGCCACACCCTCAATGATAATGTCACCGCTGACGGTGTTCATTATCAGCTGTCCTTCGATTTTTCGAGCCCGTAGATCACCACTGATGGACTGCAACTGGACCCCACCCAGTACATTCTCAATCTCAACCTCTGAGGAAACACCTACAAATTTGACTCGGCTGCTATGGGGCACTTGGATGGTCAGATCGGAGCCATTACCCCAGTTCAGATCCTGACGGGGCATCTTGACATCAACAACGATCAAACCCTCATCGGCATCGAAGACTAGTGCCTCGGCGAGATCGTCAAGCTCACCCTTGATGCTGACCTGCGCCTGATCCCAACCGATAATAGCCACTGCGCCGCGAGTGTTATTGATACTGATCACCGCTGTCGCGGGGACCGCCAATGATGTGTCTATGGCGTCGCCAGCATTCGCGTTCGAAGCCCAACCTGAGTTCAGTAGCAGGATCAACAAAAGACGTTTCTCAAGTTGCATCAGCCATCCCTCTTGTCACAACATTTAAGGCCTCAAGTCTACAGCTAACCTAAGTGTTTTTTGGTGCGCCGAGTCAATCATTCAATGGCTTCTGACCCGCATTTTAACTGCCCCTACCGCTCGAACTGGGGATTCGACCGTTCGGCCTTAGCGCAACCCGAATCGATCAAATTACGACCAGCGAGGTGTTAGATTAGCATCCTGAAGTCGATGAACAAAAAGCAGTGTTGCATGAGTCATCGAGCTGGTTAGGAGGTAACAATGCGCTTGTCGATGTATGGCATGACGTTGATAGAACTGGTACTCGTCGTCGCCTTGATTGGCACTGGCATCCTTGCGGCTGCCCCCAGCTTCAACTCGATAGTCAGCAAAAACCAAACGACAACCCAAATCAATGAACTGGTCACAGCGATCAACCTTGCTCGTAGCGAGGCATCCAAGGTCAGTGGGGTTGTGAGCCTGCAAGCAACCAACGCCATCGACAACACCATCGACAATGACAACGAATTCGGTCGAGGCTGGTGTGTCGTCGTCGGTAACCCAGGCGATTGTACCGGCGATATCATTCGCTCGTTCCCAGCGCCGCTAGGCGTTGATACCATCAACTCAGAAAGCGATTCACTGCAATTCAACGCCTTCGGCGCCATGCATGACAACTCGACTCGAACATTTATATTTTGCGCCCCAGGCAAAGACCGTCTGATCACCGTTACCCCTGTCGGTCGATCTAAAATCGACAACGTAGCACCAGGCGATTGTTAAACCATTGTAGATTTTTTTAATTATTGGAAGTAGCGTAGTGAGACAATCGGTACAAGCATTTACTCTGATTGAGGTTTTAATCTCAGTCCTCATCTTGTCAGTTGGCCTGCTCGGCGCCAGCGGTTTACAACTCCGCGGATTGGATGCTAATCGCAATGCGTTTTTTCGTACCGAGGCAACGTATCTGGCAAGCGACATTGCCGACCGCATCCAAGTTAACAAGACCACCACCTATAGCGACGTAGCACTCACCACCACGCCGGCTGTTGTCACCGACTGTACCGCCAACAATTGCTCGCCAACGCAAATGGCCGCTTATGATACGGCGCAATGGCTATGTTCCATCAACTCCATTAATGCCACCAACGATTCAACTTACACTGCGTGCTCAAATCTGAACATCGTCGGTATTTTGCCGAGCGGCAAAGCATCGATGGTAAAAAACGGCAACGAATATGCGATTACCGTGCAATGGTCTGATAACAGCACTGACACAATTTCAGCCGTTAACCTGGTGGTGGTGCAGTGATGATCAACAGGACAACGATGGGTAAACTTTCGGGATTCACACTGGTTGAAGCCTTGATCGGGCTGGCACTGTCATCCACGATCATGCTGGGCGTCAGCCAATTGTTTTTGGCCAATGCAAAAACCTACAACTTACTCTCGGGTCAATCTGCCATGCAAGAATCCGGTCGATTCGCGCTCGGCGTCATTACGCGATCGGCCCAAACTTCAGGCTATAAGGGTTGCTTTTCAACCAATGCCAGCGTGCATAAAACCTTTCTCGCTGACATACCTTACGAGTTCAATCTTGACCGGCCAATCATTGGCTACGAGGGTGGATCCAGCACTTGGAACCCGAATATTAGCAACAGCTTACCGAGCACTGTTGGCACAATCGACACTCATGTATACAAATCGAGTGGCATCGGGGCGGGTACCGGTATTGATATCACGACCATCACCAAGGGCACTGATATCATCACCCTTAACTATCTACCGCAGAAGACTCATCGCCTGAAAATCGATATGCCAACCAACACCGCCGACATTCAGACCACGACACAGGACTTCGATTTTGCCGCAGAGCATATTGCCTTTATTCACGATTGTGAAAAACAAACATTCTTCAGAGTCAGCGGTATCGCCGGCGATCTCATCGAACATGCCACAACGATCGACGCGGACGGCTACACCAATGCCAACATCCTCGCTCGCTTTGGTGCCTTTAAAAACAGTGCCTATGTGTCAGCAATTGCCTCAGAAACTTATTATGTCGCACCCAGCGAAGGTACGAACAATTCAGGTCAAAACCCTCTGTCTTTGTGGCGCAAGTCCGGTATCTCACCGCCTACCGAATTGGTAGACGGCATTGAAGACCTGCAAATTAAATACGGCGTTGACACCGATAATGACAAGATCCCCAACAGGTACGTCGACGCCGGCGCCGTCATAAATTTCGACGATGTCCGGTCACTACGAATATCCGTCGTCGCCACATCTATCGACGATGTCGATGGGACCAGCACCCCAACTCACGGCTGTAGCACGCAATATTGTAAGCCTGGCACAGCCACCGATGGCCTGTTGCGTAGAACCTTCAGCCAAACAGTGGCACTGCGCAACGGCCGATAGCGGATAGCCAATCATTGACCCATTGACAATATTTACTTACGGAGTGACTCGCTACATGCACAATCCTAACAAGCAATCTGGCTTTGTGTTGATCATGACACTGGTCATATTGTTGATCGTCACCTTACTTGGCACGTCATCTATTCAGATGACGAGCCTGCTTGAACGTATGTCGAGAAATGCCACCGATGCCAGCAGTGCATTCTCCGCCGCAGAGGCCGCTTTAAAAGCGGCAGAAGCTATGGTTGAACTTGAAACCTCAACCACGGCTTATGCCGCCAATGCCAACGGCAAATATGAAAGCCAGGGTGTTGACGTCACACCCAGATGGCAAACGGCGACTACATGGACCGCAGCTAATGCCATTACCGCAACATATTCCGGTAGCGTCAACCCGCCTTCATACATTATTGAATTTGTTCAAGCCGTGCGTTCGGGAGATGACCAACTCAACCTCGACAATGTAGGTGGAGATGCGGGATCTGATGTTACACAGATATTTCGCATCACAGCGTTAGGCAGGGGCAAGACCACAGCGGCCAAAATTTACCTACAAAGTACTTATGGTAAGAAATTTTAGTGATGATTCGAGCATAGCAAAATGATTCAGATAGCAATACATCAGTTGATCAGGGCTAGTCTTTTAGCCTGTGTTCTTTCAGTCGCCTTAAACGCGCAGGCTGCTGTTACCGTCGCAGGCGCCGGTATTGCTGACCAGGTCAACGATGACGGCGCCAGCATCCTCATCGATATCAGTAACGCATTTAATGGCAATCCCAACGCCTTCGCCCTGACTTCAGGTGCATTACCCGATGGCTTGAGCCTTAACGGCATCACTGGTTTGATTACCGGCACCCTCAATCCGTCTGCTAGCGGGTCCAGCCCCTATAGTCTCGAAATCAGCGCCTCCGACGGTGGCACACCGGTACCCGATACGTTCATCTGGGTGATCAGCAACGTCGCACCTCTTGCCGTCGCGGATACGAATGGCATCAACGAAGAAGGCACCACCACCAACGGTAACCTGCTGACCAATGATGCCGATGGCGCGCCGGATGCCGATGCCCTGATGGTCAGCGCCATTAATGGCGGCACCGTCGGCGCCGCTACCGCCGGCACCTATGGCAGCGTTGTGATCAATAGCGATGGCAGCTATACCTACACCATCGATAATCTGAATGCCGCAGTGCAGGCCCTTGATGCCGGGCAA
>DGOD01000030.1:0-519 GCA_002389265.1 Gammaproteobacteria bacterium UBA4475 | reverse complement strand
CGACCAAGCCCACACTGACGGCCAGGCAGGTATCAGCCTCGATGTCTCAGCCGCCTTCACACCCAGCACTGATAACGGCGATACGCTGGCAGCCTTTAACCTCACCTCTGGCACCTTGCCCAGCGGCCTGGCCTTGGCCACAAGCACCGGCCTGATCACGGGGACTATGGACAAGTCTGCCAGCCAGATCGACCTGGGTGATGGCGCCGGGATCTATCCCCTCACCATCACCGCCACTGACAGCGATGGCCTCACGGTCACGGATACGTTTACCTGGACCATCACCAACGTCGCACCCCTTGCCGTCGCGGATACGAATAGCATCAACGAAGAAGGCACCACCACCAACGGCAACGTGCTGACCAATGATGCCGATGGTGCGCCGGATACCGATGCCCTGATGGTCAGCGCCATTAATGGCGGCACTTATGGCAGCATTGTGATCAATAGCGATGGTAGTTATACCTACACCATCGATAATCTTAACCCTCTGGTGCAGGCCCTTGATGCCGGGCAAAC
>DGOD01000105.1:5292-8255 GCA_002389265.1 Gammaproteobacteria bacterium UBA4475 | reverse complement strand
CGCGCCTTAATCCTCACACCGACTCGCGAGTTAGCAGCCCAAGTCGCAGAAAGTGTTGCCAGCTATGCCACACACCTGCCAATGACTGCCGCTGTGGTCTTCGGTGGCGTTAATATCAATCCGCAGATCAGTCAGTTACGTCGCGGCGTTGATATTCTGATCGCCACCCCTGGTCGACTTCTGGACCATGCGGGGCAAAAAAATCTGGATCTGTCAAAGGTGGAAATTCTCGTCCTTGACGAAGCTGACAGAATGCTCGACATGGGTTTTATCCATGACATTCGTAAAGTGATGGCGCTGTTACCAGAAAAGAGCAAACGCCAGAACCTGTTGTTCTCGGCGACATTCTCCAGCGACATTAAGAAACTTGCTGGCGGACTATTGAATTCACCAAAAATGGTGGAAGTCGCCAGCCAGAATGCCACGGCGGATAAGATCAAACAGACCATTCACCCCGTCGACAAAATTCGCAAGCGCGAGTTGTTAAGCCTGCTAATTCGCAGCAATAACTGGGAACAAGTGCTGGTCTTTACTCGAACCAAACATGGCGCTAATCGCCTGGCGCAACAACTCGAACTGGACGGCCTGAACACCGCCGCGATACACGGCAATAAGAGTCAGGGCGCAAGAACTAAAGCTCTGAGCGGCTTCAAGAATGGCGATGTGAGCATTCTGATTGCAACGGATATCGCAGCTCGCGGCTTGGATATTGATCAATTACCTCACGTCGTGAACTACGAATTACCCAACGTGCCTGAAGACTATGTCCACCGAATCGGTCGCACAGGCCGTGCAGGCCGTGAAGGTGAAGCCATCTCACTGGTCAGCCCCGACGAAGAAAAGTTGATGCGCGACATCGAACGCTTACTCGGTACCAAGTTGCCAAGAATCGTTCCAGAAGGCTTTAAAGCCAGTGGTATAGCGCCACCACCAGAGCCTGAGCACAGACCCCGCAATGCGGGCGGTCGAGGCGGTAACCAAGGTCGCACTCGCAGCGGCCAGGGTCGAAGCAGCGGCCAAGGCCAAAGCAGCAAACAAGCTCGCAGCAGCCAAGAGCCGAACGGCAATCAGGCTCGAGGCAACAGTCCAAGCAATGACGCCGGACAAAGCCAATACCGCGCACCCGCCAGAAAAACCGGCCAAGGTCAGAGCCAGCGTCAAAGCCCGCAGCGGCCACGAACCATTCGCTCAGGGAATGTCTAAACTCGTCTTAACACACGGTCAGCAACATAATGCCTCATGCTAATATCAACGGTGCCAGGCTCTGGTATAACACCCCGGGCAACCCACCAGACAATGCTGCAACATTACTGTTGCACCATGGCTACACGGCATCCAGAGTCAACTGGATGCCCATCGCCGACCGCCTGCAAGACACCTATCGGATTGTTCTGATGGAGTGCCGCGGCACCGGCGAGAGTGAGGACACAGCGAACGGCTACAATCTAGCGCAGTACGCGGCAGACGTGATCGGTATGGCTGATCATCTCGGGCTCGACAAATTCACTTATGCGGGTCATAGCATGGGCGGTGGTATCGGCTTTCTGCTCGGTCTCGACTATGCAGACCGCCTGGACCAGCTGATCTTAATGGCGCCTATTCCCAGCGGTGGCATTAGCGCTCTGCCCGACGAGGCGTATATTCAGGAACGACTGGCAGCGCGGCGCCGCCAGGATCGGGCGTACTTTTTAAAAGAACAGATCGCCGGTCGGTTTCGCCCAGATGTTCAAACCGACGCCTGGTTTGAATCTCGAGTCGATCACTTGTTGCGGGTTTCGGAAGGTCATTACCTTGGCGGACTAGACACCATGCTTGACCTGGATGTCGAGCACCGTTTGGCGCAGCTGTTCGTTCCTACCCTAATGTTAGCCGGGGCTGTAGATGGCCTGCTAAACGCCAATCTATTGGACTATATGCGCCTGCCCGACGCCAGCCTACACGTGTTTTCCAGAGCTGGTCACGACGTCGCAATACATGAGCCAGAAGGTGTGAGCCAGGCCATTGATGCGTTCATGCGCCATGGTCCACTGACAGCCGCTAAATTGGCCAGATAATATGATTTACTGGGTATACGACTTGAGTTTCTTCGAGTCCTCGCACCAAACAACTTTGCCCCGAGCACTCGATTTTTGCGCGATAACTCCTTATAGTCCGCAACCTCGAATTGACTCAACTTCGCAAGCTACTCACTTTTCCATTCGCTTTAATTTTGATTCAGGACGCTTCCCTTGATTACAAGTGCAAACATCACCATGCAGTTCGGCTCCAAGCCGTTATTCGAAAACATATCGGTCAAGTTCAGTGACGGTAACCGTTATGGACTGATCGGTGCTAACGGCTGTGGCAAATCGACCTTTATGAAGATCCTCAATGGTTCTTTGACACCCACTGCCGGCAATGTTTCCATCAGCCCTAATGAACGTGTGGGTGAGTTGAGCCAGGACCAATTCGCCTTCGAGCAATATACTGTTATTGATACCGTCATCATGGGCCACAAGGCACTATGGAAGGTCAAGCAAGAACGAGATCGAATCTATAACCTGCCGGAGATGTCGGAAGAAGACGGCATGAAGGTTGCTGACCTGGAAAGTGAATTCGCGGAGATGGATGGTTACACTGCCGAAAGCCGCGCCGGCGAAATCCTGCTGGGTGCCGGTATTGCTATGGACGCCCACTACGGTCTGATGAGCGAGGTTGCCCCCGGCTGGAAGCTGCGAGTCCTGTTAGCCCAGGCGTTATTCTCAGATCCAGACATCCTGCTACTGGACGAGCCCACCAACAACCTGGACATCCATACGATTCACTGGCTTGAGGATGTTCTGAACGCACGCAACAGTACCATGGTGATCATTTCTCATGACCGCCACTTCCTGAACGCTGTCTGTACCCATATGGCAGACATCGATTTCGGCGAACTGCGGGTGTATCCCGGCAACTATGACGATTTCATGATTGCCTCAACC
>DGOD01000105.1:0-5246 GCA_002389265.1 Gammaproteobacteria bacterium UBA4475 | reverse complement strand
GATTTTCTGCCAATGCGTCGAAAGCCAAGCAGGCCACCTCACGAGCCCGCCAGCTCGACAAGATCGAGCTGGAAACTATCAAGCCTTCGAGCCGGGTAAGCCCCTACATTCGCTTCAACCAGGAAAAGAAACTCCACCGCCTGGCCCTGACAATGGAAGAAGTTGGCATGGGATTCGACGGCGAGCCCCTGTTTAAAAATGGCAACATTCTTCTCGAGGCCGGTACGCGGCTGGCCATCATTGGCGAAAACGGCGTGGGCAAATCTACGCTGTTACGTTGTCTGATGAATGAACTCGAACCCACCAACGGCTCTATTCAATGGTCGGAAAACGTCAGTCTGGGCTATTGTCCTCAGGACAGTTCCACGATCTTCGGCAGTACTTTGAGCCTGTTCGACTGGATGAGCCAATGGCGTAAACCCGGTCATGACGATCAAATCGTTAGAGCCACCTTGGGCCGCCTGCTGTTTTCTACCGAGGACTTTAAGAAAGAAGTGAATGTCTGCTCCGGTGGCGAGAAAAACCGCCTGTTGTTCGGCAAAATGATGATGCAGGACCATAATGTTTTGCTTCTCGACGAGCCAACCAATCACCTCGACATGGAAGCCATTGAGTCATTGAATATGGCACTGGAACATTACGAAGGCACCTTGCTCTTCGTCAGTCACGATCGAGAGTTCGTCTCATCGTTAGCGACTCGAATTATTGAGATCAAAGACCACAAATTGATCGACTTCCGCGGCACATATGAAGAATATCTCGCCAGCCAGTTACTCCAAGGATAAACCCGCCGCAATGATTGATATTCCACAACGCATCGCCGAAGAACTGGGCGTACAGTCAAAACAAGTAATCGCCGCCATCGGCTTGCTGGATGAAGGCGCAACAGTACCCTTCATCTCACGATATCGAAAAGAGGTAACGGGTGCCCTGGATGATACCCAGATGCGCAACCTGGCAGAACGCCTGAGCTATCTGCGGGAACTCGAAGACCGGCGCACCACCATACTCGCCAGCATTGAAGAGCAGGGCAAGCTAACCGCAGAACTGCGCGCCCAGATTAGTCAGGCAGATACCAAGACCCGTCTGGAAGACCTTTACCTACCGTACAAGCAAAAGCGCCGCACCCGCGCCCAAATCGCCATTGAGGCAGGCATAGAACCGCTGGCAGATAAGTTGCTTAGTGATCCCATGCTCGACCCCAACGTCGAAGCGATCGCCTTTATCAATACCAAACCTGATTTCAAAGACGCCTTCAATGATCCCAAAGGTGTTCTGGACGGCGCCCGTCAAATCCTGATGGAACGCTTCGCTGAGGATGCCGAGCTGCTCGCACGCTTACGCGCCTATTTATCAGACAGAGCGCAGCTCACTGCCAACCTGATTGACGGCAAAGAACAGGACGCAGCCAAATTTCGTGACTATTTCGAACACAAGGATATTGTCACCCGCGTGCCCTCCCATCGCGCATTGGCGATGTTTCGTGGCCGCAAGGAAAATTTCCTACAATTGAAAATTGATGTAGAACACGATGAGACGCTTATGCATCCTTGCATGAGCATGATCGCCACGCACTTTAATATCATCAATAACGGTCGACCTGCTGATGCCTGGCTTGCTGAAGTCGTACGGTTTACCTGGCGAGTCAAACTTCACCTGCATCTCGAAACCGAATTCATGTCTGATCTGCGGTCGCGAGCGGAGGACACCGCCATCGAAGTCTTCGCCCGCAACATCAAAGAACTGTTACTCGCGGCGCCCGCAGGTCAGAAAGTTACCATTGGCCTGGATCCCGGTTTGCGCACAGGCGTTAAAATCGCTGTGATTAGCAACACCGGTCAGTACCTCGACAGCACCGCTATTTATCCCCATGCACCGCGCAACCAATGGGACGAATCCATCGCGGTACTCGCGACGCTCGCAAAAAAATACCAGGTGGAGCTACTCGCCATCGGCAATGGCACTGCCTCGCGGGAAACAGACAAACTATGTGGCGACTTGATCAAACGCCATCCTGAATTAACCCTGCAAAAGATTTTGGTCAGCGAAGCCGGCGCGTCGATCTATTCTGCTTCGGAACTTGCCGCAAAAGAATTTCCTGATCTTGATGTCACGATTCGCGGCGCGGTCTCTATCGCCAGGCGTCTGCAAGACCCTCTAGCTGAACTCGTGAAAATCGAGCCGAAGTCCATCGGCGTCGGCCAATATCAACATGATGTCAGTCAGGTACAATTGGCTCGTCACCTAGATTCCGTAGTTGAAGATTGCGTGAACGCCGTGGGCGTCGAGGTCAACACCGCATCTGCCGCATTATTGCGGCGAGTGGCCGGCTTGAGCCAAAGTATCGCTGACAACATCGTCGACTATCGCAATACTAACGGTCAGTTCAGTAGCCGTGAGCAACTTAAATCCGTTCCCAGACTCGGCGACAAAACCTTTGAACAAGCGGCAGGGTTTCTCAGAGTTCATAACGGCTCAAATCCACTGGACGGCTCAGCCGTTCATCCCGAAGCCTATTCTGTGGTTGAGCTGATCGCAAAAAAAACCGGCCAGCCAGTTAAACAATTGATCGGTAATAGCGCACTCAAAGACATTGACGCCAACGACTTCACCAGCGAAAATTTTGGCTTATTTACAGTCAAAGATATTATTGCTGAGTTGGAAAAACCTGGTCGCGACCCTCGCCCTGAGTTCAAGGCAGCACAATTGCAGGACGGCGTTGAAACCATGAAAGATCTGGTGGACGGCATGATCCTTGAAGGTACTGTCACGAACGTCACGAATTTCGGTGCCTTCGTCGACATCGGCGTTCACCAGGATGGTCTTGTGCATATCTCTGCGCTGGCGAATAGTTTTGTTAAAGATCCTCACGATGTGGTCAAGGCGGGCGAGATCGTCAAGGTTAAGGTTCTCGAAGTTGACCTGGAACGTAAACGCATTGCGCTGACTATGCGCCTCACTGACGAACCTGCAGTGAAAGGCCGGCAGGACTCATCGACCAACCGGCCTAGACAGAATCAGGGGGCTGGTTCTCGGCAGAATGGCAAACCCAACTCGGCGCCGAGGGCCAGCAAGCCAACCGCCGCGCCTATCAACAATGCCTTTGCCCAGGCCATGCAAAAAGCCCAAGCAAAGGCCGACAAGCCTAACTAGGCGAATCGCAAAAAAAAACGCCGGCTGCGATCGCTTAAGGCAAGCAACAGCAGCCGGCTTCGAGCAACGAAAACGCTTCCCACTAGAACGTTAAATTGAAACTCAGAGCCGCAGTCATACCTGGCTTCTCCTCGAACGTGTTCACCCCGTCACGCTCAATGATCACGCGTTCATTTAACAAATTCTGTAGTTTGCCATTAATTGTGATCAACTCAGTTGGATACCAGCTGTAGGTCAAATCCAAGGAATGGAACGGCAGCTCAAAGCCATCAGGCGCGCCATTTCGACCTGCTAAATAAAGCCGCTCACCGAACACGTTGTAAACCAACGTAGTCGAATGCTGACCATTCATCGAGTCAAATCCCATCATAAGATTTGCCACATAATTCGACGCGCCACTCAACTGCCGAACATTGTTGGTCGGCGCATCTGCCTGAACGCCCGCTTTGATTTCAGTATCCTGGATCGTCAAATTACCTTGTACAAAGAAAGGCTCAAATGACTCTCCGAGGAACGCTAGGGATTTAAGTCCATCTAGCTCAAGACCTGTTATCTGGCCCGATTCCGCATTAATAATTTCGCGGGCTCGATTCGTGTCACTGGCAGCTGACTCATAAAACTCAATCGGATTGGTGATATCTTTTCGATAAAGAGTGATCGAAAATGTGTCGTCATTCGAGAAGAACCACTCGGCACGAATATCGATATTCACAAAGTCAGCAGGACGGACATCAGGATTTCCGTCAGTCAGATATCCCGTTCTGGCATCAATATAGCTGGCATCAGTAAGCTCGCGTAAATCGGGACGAACCACTGTCTCGCTCCAGCCGAATCGTAGCTGGAATATTTCTGCCCACCAATCTGACATATAAGTCAGCGAGACAGACGGATAAACCTTGTCGTTTCTATAAGTACCGCGAGCCAGTATGACTGGGTCATTAGATATTTGCGGGTTATCTATCCCGTTACCAAAGATATTCCAGTCAAGAGCCACTTGCCTGTAGTCTTCCCAGCGCGCTCCAACCGAGGCTCTCCACCTGTCATCGAGAGTCCAATCGAGATTGCCAAAGACCGCATCCGTCATTGTTGCCGCTAAATAACTTTGATTGTTAGTTCCTATCAGATCGAACACAAAACCATTCGCCGGGTTGGTCACATTCGTGTCAGAAAAGACAGTGCCGAGAGGGCCGGTTAGGACTGACGGCACATCAACTTGCAAGGGCCCCAAGCCGAATTGGGCCTGACGATAGGTGCGAGATTTCTGGCCATGCTCGGCGCCGGCACTTAATTCGATGATAGACCTTGCTGTCTCGATCGGCAGCACCGCCTGCCAACGATAACTGGTGACGTCATCATCGAGCTGAGTAAACCGGAAATCAGCTGCTGAACTACTCAGGTTGACGCTAGCACTCTCGACCGCGCCCGTTAAGGGATCGTTGACCGTAGAGGAAGACACAGACACCTCGTTCGGAATCGAGGTTCGGGCACCGGCCTCGGAATACATCCAATCAACCTTGAACCCCTCTGGCACCCACTCGGGCACCAACCCTTTTAATAGTGATCTCGTGTCTGCGCCAAGAAAATGCTCGCCGGATATCTGATTCACGGTGAGGTGACGCTCTTCAAATTTTAATGTCTCTCGACGAAATCCCAGCCCACTTGAGAGTTGGGCATTTTCATTAAAAAAGTCATTCCTTGCTACTTCGTCCTCCGTATTTCTGAGATAGAGGCTGGTTATCTTTAGCTCGTGATCGTCTGTATATTGGGCACCAAGATTAATCGTAGCGCTAAGATCCGTGGATTTTGTCGACTCTTGCTCTGACTCAAACTCCTCGGCAGGTAACGCGAGGCTCCGCGCAATTGTTTGAGTCTGCCGCCATCCGGACTTATAGCCCGCGCTGGCCAGGAAACCAACTTCCCAGTCATCCGTCAAAATATAGTTGTTGCCGATACTGCCTTTGAGATCAACATCTGGAGTCGAATCTTGCGTGTAGATCGATATATCTCGATTCAAGCCCAAGGCCAGTTGTCGGTTGATCACTTCAGCGTCAGCCAAAGTTGCTTCGGGATTGCCTTCACGACGTAAGCCGCTG
>DGOD01000189.1 GCA_002389265.1 Gammaproteobacteria bacterium UBA4475 | reverse complement strand
ATGCATGCTCTGCTCTTGATTCACCTCTTGCATAAACTTGGTGTTCTTAGGGGGATGCACTGGTTGTGTCGTGCCAATTGCGAAGCAGGTTGCCTGCTTCGATCCAACATGCGCGTTATGGCCTAGCGGTGAAAAAGGCGCTCGAACAATCCGTTCCGAAATCGATTTATTCGCGATGTTAGCGATATCGTAAACTCTAAAGCCGCCACGCCCCTCAGCAACATACAAGTACTCTCCTCGATGCTGAAGGCATTGGACTGCCCCATCAGCGCGCTGAAAAACGTTGCTGATCTCCTCAAGCGCGCCGGTCTCGCCAGAATAGCCATTGTCTGGATCGAATGCGGTGCCGCGAACCCAGCTCTTCAACTCTCTGTCATTATCAGAAACGTGATTTTCATAATAATCTGGATAAGCGTAGCGATGGAGGTAAGACCCAAAAACAGCCTGCGGCTCCTCGTATTCAGTCACTCTCACAGCCCAAAGACCGTTCTCTGTTCCGGCATAGCTGTGCAGCCCAACAAAATTAATAAAGTTGGTTCCTAGAAGCAGGGTCTGAGCCATGATTGCGTTGTTGTCGCCATTTGCCGACAAATGGCAATCCGAACAAACCCGCGTCTCTTCTTTTCGAACGGTATGGGGAAAATGAGGCGCAAATGCCTGCGATGAGAAACCCGCGGCGGATACCGGTGGTTGCTGAACGTAAATTCTTTCTCGATTGATATTGGTAGAACTGAGAAGCAGCGCCGACGTCGACCGAATCGGCGCAATCACATTCCCTTTCGTTGTTTGATGCCGGCCCAACTGAAAGATTTGATCACGGGCAACCTGTGGATTGTATGTGGCAAAATTTCGAGTCTCGCCCACATCATACTTGTGGCTCTCAGTTTTCCAGTTCGCTTCTATGGGCAAGTGACAGCCGCCACACGAGGTTGACCAAGACAAATGACAGCTATAACAGGTCATGTTGTCCCCATGTGCGATCTGCTCATAACCTGATTCGCCACTACTTTCCTTCTTGGACGACTGTACCAACTTCGCGGCCGCCGCCTTTTCGTTAAAGCTCCCGTGTGTTGGATCAACTGCATCTCGGGTTAACGACACTTCCCACTCAAGGTTGGGGTCCAAAACAGAACGCTGAATCAGAGTCCTCACGCCCGCGGACTCAATCCATTCAAAGCGCTTTTTACCATCTGAGTTCCTAATCAGACTCAAATCCTCACCACCCGTCGGCGCAGCAACATTTGACGTCATTAAGGTCGGATAACTTTCGGTCGTGCCATGACAATCTTTACAGCCGATCTGTACCGCGTTCGCGACCTCTCCATGAATAAACCCATTGCCATGACCATCTTGGCTAAAGTGACAGTCCACACACTGCATGCCCTTCTCGGCATGAATTGACATCAGGTGCACGGCTTTACCCGGGTTGACGCCAATTTCCACAAACTTCGCCTCACCCTCTTTGCGAAACTTTTCAGGGTCATCGTTAGCGACTTTGTTCCCTGCCTCATCTAACAGGTTCCCAGCTCTATCCCGTTTGAATACCGCCCTAAAATTCCATCCATGCCCATGATAGTCAGCAAATTGAGTATCTTTCAGCGTCGCATTCAGGTCGTAGACATCCCTTAAGAAATCTTCACTTGCCCACTTACCTCTGGGCGCCGCGCCTTCTGGATTCCTATCGAGCACGGCTCGTGCCTCGTCACTTGTAGGGTAAACCTGCTCTTCCGGCCACATCGACGGGGCATCGGATTCATAATCCCACATCGTATAACCGAGATAAGAATTAAGAAATATATTGGGTTGATGCATGTGACACGTCATGCATTGAGAGGTGGGTATCGCGGACGTGAACACGTGTTCTATCGGGTGCCCCGATTCATTTTTATCAATGGTGACGTCAGAGGTGAAGCTTTTGCCATCCCGACCATATTTAGCATACGTTAAGCTGTGTCTGGGCTCTCGATCGTTCGCATAAACGACGTGGCAGGACGCACACCCACTGGCTCTATAGTCTCCTTGCTGATCGTTCGTGCCCATCATCGTTGTAAAAGGGTCATTCAACCTGGTCTTGTGTATATTCAAGACAGGAATCGCCACTCTTAACCCGGTGCCGGGTCCTCGGTTGGATTGTCTTATGTCCGGGCGCCCAGGTTCTTCTAGCCGCTGCAACAACCCAGTGGCATTGGGCAGTCCGATTTCAGGAAACTGCGTGTTGATATTCCGCCCGCCTTTTTCAAAAACGCGAAAAACATCCGCCGGCGGCACCACCTGCCAAGCAGGCAAAGGCAACAAAGAGGGCAACGCACCTCTAAGCTTTTCTTTTTCGCTGAGCGTCCCGTCCTGGTCAGTCGGGCTCGTCAACATTGCAGGCAGCCCTTCCTGCGTATGCGCCTCGCCAAGGATATAGTTTTTGTAAGGCAAGATACCGTTATTGTAAGAAGCCCCACCCCAAAGCATGGCGCCAGTTGCCATCAACGATCTTTCAGCAGCTTCAATGGTATCCAGATGACAAGCCCCACAGGCCATCCGCACAACGCGATAATCTGATGGGTTCATGAAACGAACGAACTCCGGCGACTCTTTCAACAGTTTCGC
>DGOD01000022.1:6556-6962 GCA_002389265.1 Gammaproteobacteria bacterium UBA4475 | reverse complement strand
CAAGGCCTTGTCGTCGGTCGAGGGCGCGACTATTGATTATGCGCGTCTGGTGCAGACGGTTCGCGGCGCCGGCTACAGGTTCTCTGTTCGGCCTTCATAAGCATTTCTTGTTCTTAATTGTTTCTTTATGTTTCAATTATTTGGTGTAGACTTCCCCTCAGTGCAGCCTAGTCTCTAAGTTCTGGCTTCAAATTCCCGTGACAATGGACCCTAATTGCCGCCGATTATGGCAGTCCATACTTGAATCTTGGTATTTTCAGACGCATCGTGATCAAAATATGATCAAACTTTGTGAAATTGTCATAGAATTTGAGTATCAGAGAGCAATTTAAGCTGCAAAGCATCGAAATATGGCGAAATAGTGTTTTTTAGGGCCGCAAAAAGCGGCAAAGTTGTTCAAGTATTC
>DGOD01000022.1:0-6415 GCA_002389265.1 Gammaproteobacteria bacterium UBA4475 | reverse complement strand
TTTGCTGCTATCGCTGGCACAGGTTCTGTGGGTATCGCTCCAAACGTCTTCGCTCAAGATGAGATGATCGAAGAAGTCGTTATTACAGGCTCACGCATTCAGCGTGCAGATCTCTCAGCTGTTAGCCCGTTTACTACTGTGTCTGGTGAAGAATTCCAAATTTCAGGTATTGTAAACATCGAACAGAAGTTGAACGAACTTCCGTCAACTCTTCCTTCGTTTGGTGCTAGCTCAAACAACCCAGGCGACGGTACAGCGCGTGTTGACCTTCGCGGTCTGGGCACTGCTCGTACGCTGGTTCTAGTTAACGGTCGTCGTTACATCCCCGCCACACAGACGGGCGTTGTCGACCTTAACTCAATCCCAGCTACATTGATCAAGCAAGTTGACGTACTAACCGGTGGTGCTTCTGCCGTATACGGTTCCGATGCTTTAGCGGGTGTTGTTAACTTCCAGCTAGTCGACGATTTCGAAGGCATGGAAATTACCAGCCTCTACGACATCACAAGCGAAGGCGACGCTGAGCGTTACAACTTCGATATCACTATCGGCGGAAACTTCGATGAAGGCCGTGGTAACGCGGTTCTTTACGCCTCATACCTCTCACGTAAAGCGCTTTTCTCTGACGCACGTGATTTCTCAAGCAATGCATTGCTCGACAGTACAGTCGGTGGCAAGCCAGCACTCGTTCCGGGCGGCTCATCAGGCGTTCCTGGTACTCGCGTATTTGGTGGCCCGACACTTCCTAACGGCGACACGCTCGGCATCTTTGATTCGAATGGCGAAGGCCGTGCATGGCAAGAGCCTGGTGATCGCTTCAACTATGCGCCAGATAACTTCCTGCAGTTACCGCAAGAGCGTTACCTACTTACTGCCATGGGTCATTACGACATCACTGACACGGTAGAGATCTACAGTGAGATGAACTTCTCACATAACTTAGTGCCACAAGAGCTTGCGCCTACACCTGCGTTTACGTCGGTATTCGTAAACCCGAACAGCGCGTTCTTTGGTCCTAATGCACAAGCGGCGTTAAATACACCAGCATCGCTTGCTACTGCTGACGCTAACGGCAATATCCCACTGTACATTGGTCGTCGTATGGTTGAAAACGGCTCACGTCAGTCTGTTGATACGCGCGATTCGTTCCGTATTCTATTGGGCACTTCAGGCGATATCACTGACACTTGGTCATTCGATGCGTCTTATAGCTTCTCTAATCTCGACAACAGCAACGTGCTAAATAATGACGTGTCTGCTTCGCGATTCGTCCAAGCTGCTGCAGTAACTGACGACGGTCTTGCTTGTCAGGACACGTCGGGTGGCTGTGCGCCAATTAACATCTTCGGCGCGGGTAACATCTCGCAAGCCGCGATTGACTTCGTTAACATCGGCGCAACTAACCTAACGAGCATCGAGCAGGAAATCATTCAGGCAAGCGTCTCTGGCGATGTGTTAACACTGCCAACCTCTGATATCCCTGTTTCGGTTGTTCTCGGTTACGAGCACCGCGCAGATTCATCTAGCTTCCGTCCAGACAGCTTCCTCTCATCAGGCGACGTACTTGGCTTTAACGCCGGTAAGCCTACTGTGGGTGGATACAGCTCAGCAGATTTCTTCGGTGAAATCTCAATACCTGTAATGCAAGGCCAGCCAATGGTTGAAGAGCTAACGTTGTGGGCTGCTGCTCGTACGTCAGACTACTCAAACATCGGTAGCGTTGGATCGTTCGCTGCGGCAATCAACTACTCACCTATCGAGATGGTTGGCTTCCGAGTTGGTTACCAAGAAGCGGTTCGTGCACCAAACGTGTCTGAGCTCTTCCTGGGTCAAAGCAATGGTTTCCCAAGTGCATCAGACCCATGTGCATCTAACGGCTTCATCGCTGGCACTACCGACGCTGCGCTATGTCAAGCAACAGGCGTTGCCGCTGCTGACGTAGGTGTTTTCGTCCAAGCGAACTCGCAGATTCAGGGCAACTTCGGTGGCAACCCTAACCTGAAGGAAGAGACTTCTAATACCTTCACGGTGGGTGCTGTTATCCAGCCTATGGATGGCCTCGACATCACGGTCGATTACTACAACATCGAAATCGAAGACGCGATTAGCGTATTAGGCGGCAGCACTGCTAACGTGCTCGATCTTTGCTACAACGTAGTTAAAGATGCAGCTTCGCCATTCTGTCAGGCGATTTCGCGCCGTCCAGACGGTAACGTTGGTCTCGTGAATGTCTTGAACTCAAACATCGGTTTGATCGAAACAGCCGGCGTTGACGTGAACGTTAACTACGTCACTGACCTAGACTTCGGTATCGGTGGCGCGGGTTCTACTCTGAGCCTGACGTTCAACAGCACGTTCCTAGACAAGTTTGATACGACTCCAGTTGCTGCATTGGCTGACCGAGTTGACAACTGTGCAGGTAGCTTCGGTAACACCTGTGGCTCACCTTACACAGACGTTAGCTGGAACACTCGTGCAACGCTGACTTCAGGTGCATGGACTGTATCAGGTCTGTTACGCTTCCTAGGTGAAGTTGAGGACGATCGCATTGCTAACGGCCCTGTCGACGCAAGCACTTTGGCTGCGCCGAAGATCGATTCGATCTACTACCTCGACCTAAGCGCCGCTTATCAGTTTAATGAAAAAGCGCGTGTGACTCTTGGTGTACAGAACGCAACAGACGCACTACCTGATCCTGTAGGTGCCGCGGCTGAGCAGAGCAACACGTTCCCATCAACGTACTCATTGCTTGGCCCACGCGTGTTCTTGAGCGCAAGCTACAAGCTATAACCTAAGGGTTTTAGTGAAGTGTAAAAACGGTGGGCTTAGGCCCGCCGTTTTTTTTTGCATAGAGGAAAGGATATGGCTGGCATTAATCCCGAGCAGTTTCAGCAATTACTAGGGCAGTTGTTTACGGCGATTACTAATCACGAGCCCACTGTCTTAGCGAAGATCAACGCGTTGCTCGAGAAAATACCCGAGGAGCCAAATCTCCTCCATCTGGCAGGTTTAGCAAGCGCAGATCAGAATCAATTGAGCGCAGCAATAGACTATTTTCTGCGCTCTTTGTCCCGACAATCGGAACAGCCAGAGGTGCATAATAACCTAGCCAATGTTTATGCTAAGCAGGGAAACGATTTGCTCGCTGAAAAGCACTATCGGCAAGCTTTACAATTAAATCCTGATTTCCAAGACGCTCTAAAAAATTTGGGTCTCTTACTGATCTCTGTGAGTCCAGAGGCGGCTGTGGTCGAGTTAGATCGCGCAATCGCGCAAAACTCAAAAGACATCGGTGCGCTGACGGGGCTAGGGGACGCGCACAAGGCGTTAGAGAATTTCGAACTCTCTACAGAATACTATCAACGCGCACTCGAGATTAATCCTAATCATGTGACTGCAAGACACAACCTCGCTCTGTGTTACAAACTCAATGAGCAGCTAGCTCTTGCGACTGCGAACTACAAAATAGCACTGGGGCTTGCGCCTAAAAATGCGGAAATTCATTACAACTACGCGAATGCGTTGTTTGAGTCTGGTGAACATGAACAGGCAGAGTCTGAGTATTTAAAGAGTATTGAGCAGAATCCTGGCTTTGTTCTAGCTCACGAAACGCTGCATGAGTTTTACTGGCAGGCAGGTAGACATGAGGAGCTCGAGCGCAGCTATCAAAAAGCCATTTCACAGTCGCCACGCGACATATCCCTGCGCTTGTCTTACATCAATAGCTTGAGTGCTACAGGGCGCGATGAAACTGCGCAACACCAGTTGGACCAGGCGCTATCAATTGAGACCACAGCTGCATTACTCCACGTACAAGGCAGGCTTGCAGCGAATCAACTCGACTATAGCCGAGCTCAGATCGCGTTCACCAAGGCTCTTGGGCAAGCATTTGATCTACGTGCCGCACAAGATTTAGTGCGAGTGCATATTATTCAAGCAAATTATGATTTGGCACAGGCAGTAATTGATCGATTATTCTTACATGCGCCATTGAATCAGCTCACGTGGGCCTTGCAAGGGCTTTGCTGGCGATTGCGAGGCGATGAGCGCTATCAATGGCTAATAGATTACGAAGACCATATCGGCGTATTTACGCTGCCAGTTCCAGTAGGCTACAGCAGTCTTGACGACTTTCTCGCTGAATTGGAGTCTGTGTTGTTGAAAATGCATCGGGCTCAGGTAGCGCCTACTCAGCAGACATTGAAGTCTGGAACGCAGACGCCGGGGCGCTTGTTGCAGAAGCGCAACCCCCTACTCGCGAGCTACAAAGAAGCGCTGACTCAGGTGGTCGAAGGCTACCTGCAGCGGTTCTCGCCCGATGAGAACCATCCCTTTTTAAGTCGACTGGCTTCAGCAAAGAGCGGCCAGTTTACGTTCTCAGGTTCTTGGTCAGTAAAACTTAAGCCGCAGGGATTTCATGTCAATCATGTACACCCAGAAGGGTGGATTAGCTCGGCGAGCTATATTTCGTTGCCAGACACCATGTCCGACCAAGCGAGCCAATCCGGATGCATCAAGTTTGGTGAAAGCGCGCTTATGTTGGGAGAGCGCGAAGTGGTCGAAAGGGTTATTCATCCAGCGGCTGGACAATTGGTGTTGTTTCCCTCGTACACATGGCATGGTACTTACGCTTTTGAAGGAGACACCGCCGACTTTAGGTTAACTGCGCCGTTCGATGTGGTGCCTGCTCGCGAGCAGAAATAACTTCGAGCGTCGTTTGTTCGGCTGACAGGCGCAGCGAAAAGATTAAGCGCCAGGATCAGCGCCGGCTCGAAGCCAGCCCGTAATAGAAAGCCGTTTGCCGAGGGCATATGGGGGCAGGTAGGTCACCGCATGTGGCTGCGGCACTCTAAAAACATTGAGCGCGTTGTAACTAGGGACGAGTGTGTCGACACAGTTATCGTGTGAATCATAAAACTGGAGCGCTCCGCCCCAATTGGGATTCCAAGCGGGTGTTAAATTTAAAACATACCCCGCTAGTCGGTTCTTACCGAGCGCGCTGTCATCGTGCTTGTTGAGAAAATCACCGCTGGTATAGCAAGTGGCTTGAGCATCGGCGAATTCAATATCTGGCATTGCTAAAGTGTTGCGTAAATAGTCTAAAAAAGCCGAGCTATTTAGGAACTTAAAAATTTCATTGAGAAAATTTTCGGGCATGAGCTGCTTGTGATAAATATCGTAGATGGGTATCGTTCTATACATATACTGAAACTGCGAGCTCGCCTGCTCATGCAATTTTTTCGTAAACAGGGCAAGCTGCTCCTCATTCCAAACAACACCGATATTCTCATTTAGATCCTGATGAATTCCGTCTTGTTGGCAAACAAGATTCCAAGCAGCCTGGCTGTCGAGGCATTCGAATACAGTTGAGGCGGACTCTTCGGAGAGAAAATTTGGAATATGCACTCGACCTTTTTCGGCGAATATTTCCGCCCAGGGATTGGCTTTCAAATCGGGTGAAAGCGATAGAGTGTTGTTGACGATCATTTTAATAGCCTAGCATGTCATAGTGATTGCCGGATCAGCATTGCTGCGTTAAATAAAGCGTCTTGATAGTTAAATGGTATGCGACAATATTAAGACATACAACGCGCATTAGAGCGATAGGTATCAGCACTTTTGAGTAAAAAATAACGATGGATTCTTTGGTTCAGCAAGCTGAGGCGGCACACCGCCGGGGCGACCTCGATGTCGCTAAGCGACTCTATACCCAGCAGTTGAGTGTAGATTCGCAACAGGTTGATGCGCTCTATGGGCTGGGCACTGTGTTAATGCAGGCTCAGCAGTTTTCAGAAGCCGAGCCGCTTCTTTCGATGGCGTTAGTGCTCGAACCCGATGCTGCAGACATCGCCTATAACTATGCTATCTGTCTGCGGAGCAAAGGTGACAATTCGTCTGCGGCCGAGCTTGCCGCGCGCGCCGGCCGAAGCGGTGGAATGGATGAACCCTTCTCAGTGAATGTCTGCAATTTACTCCTCGCACTCAATAAACCTCAACTCGCGCTAGAACAACTTGACCGCTTTCTTCATCGATCGCAGGCAAGTCACTTGCTTCGAGCGCAAGCATTTGGCCTGTTGGGTGCCTGGGACAGATCCGTGGGACTGTTGAGACAACTTTGGCAGTCAGATTCGACGAATGCCGAGGTTGCTCAGGCGCTCGCGCTCGCCGCTGGCCGATTGCGCGACTATGACTTGGCTATTAAAACATACGGGGACTACCTTAGATTGATCACTCCCGGTGCCGCTGAATTTGTGAAATTTGCCGACCTATTCTTACTCGCTCGAAAAGTCGATCAATGCGAATCCTATGTTCAATACGCAAAACAGGCTGGTGCTGAAACAACAGAGTTCTATTTGCTGCAAGCACGGCTGTGGCGCCTTAAAGGAGACTATGCGCAAGCAATTGCCGCGAGTGA
>DGOD01000293.1 GCA_002389265.1 Gammaproteobacteria bacterium UBA4475 | reverse complement strand
GCGTAGGACAGTGCGGTAAAGCTGTGGATTCGCCAGTTGTCAAAGACCCTGGGTGCCGAGGGCGGTGGCACCAATTGCTGGCGGTCTGTGGTGTTGGGCAAGCACGTGACGGGGACGCTGGTGACCGTCTGAAACGCGAACAATGATGCAGGCAAGCTGTTGATCTGGCGTGCAATGTCGTCCAGTTCGGGTCGATTGGCAGTGACGCCAAGCAGCTTGCCCAGGGCGGTTTCACCCACCTTAGACTTGGCGCCGTAGACCGGGAATCCCAGGTAACACTGATAACGCGCACGGGTCAGCGCCACATACAACAGGCGCATCTCTTCCGTCAAATTCTCCCGTCTAGCCTGCTGTTTTGTTTCGTCGAGGTTGCGTAGTTCAAGCACAGTCGTGAAGTTGTTAGCAGCGTCTACTTCGTGCAACAGAACCGGTGGAGACTCATTTCTGGCATCTGCCCCGAAGGCGGCTAAGGGAATCATCACGATGTCGTATTCGAGCCCCTTGGCGGCGTGCATCGTGACAATTTGCACCAAGTCTTGATCGCTCTCAAGTCGCAGTTGGCGCTCTTCATGAGTGCTGGTAGCGGCCTGCCGTTCACGATTAAACCACTTGATCAAGCGATGCATGCCCGGCGCAATACTCGCCCGGGTTTGCAGTAATTCGGCCAAATGTCGCAAGTTCGTGATCTGACGTTCACCGTCGAGTTGGGCGAACCATTTATGGGCCAATTGCCGTTCGCTCATCAGGGCTTCCAGCATACTGGCAACCCCCAGGCGGGCCCAGATATCGTGGTAGGTCTTGAATTCTTCCAGCAGGGTTTGTTGTTGAACGCTTTGGTTGAGTCCGATAATTTCCGACACATTCGCCTGCAACAGGCGGGTGGCGAGGGCGGTTCGTATTGCGCGTTCATTGTTGGGCTCACTCACCGCCTGCAATAGCAACATTAAATCGTCTGCAGTTTCCGACAGAAAGACACTTTCCTGCGTTACATAAACACTGCGAATATTGCGTTTTGCCAGCGCTGCACGGGCTACCAGCATATCTTTGTGTTGGCGTACCAAAAAGGCGATCTGACCGGCGTGCACTGGCAGGTTATCGATAGTGGCCGCGCCAGATAAGAGTAGGGCGGTTTGTTCCGCGGCATGCTCCATGGCTAAATAGCTGGCGTCGGGCTTTCTCAGACCGTTGCCTGCAGCGTCGGTGAGTGCAAAAAATGCGACCGGTTTGACCACCTCGGCGTTAATCAGCAGTTGTTTTTTGTCGGCGTTCGGAAAGGGCGCGACGGGCAAAAACGGCATGTCCTGGTCGTTACCGAACACATCCTGTTGATTGAATAAGGTGTTTGTCGCGGCCACCAAGCCAGCAGTGGAACGCCAGTTGGTTTGCAGAGAATACATATCCTGATCTTGATCAAGCTGCCGCTTGGCATTGATATAGGTGTAGATGTCAGCGCCACGAAATTGATAAATGGCCTGTTTAGGGTCGCCAATCAGTAACAAGCTTTGGGGCCCAGACTGATAATAAATTTTGCTGAAAATACCGTATTGAATATCATCCGTGTCTTGAAATTCATCGACCATCGCCACCGGCCATTGCTTAGCCAGTTGCCGGCCTAACTGATCCCCTATGGCGCCTTGATGCAGTGCTTTGTGGACGTTAGTCAGTAGGTCGTCCATGGTGAGTTGGTTGAACTCAGCCTTGTAGTGGGCAAGATTGCGTCTCAGAGTCTCAATAGCTCGGTGCCAGAGATTGTGTTGCAGTTGCTGTTCCAGCCATTGCAGGTCCTGAATTTCCTCGATCAGGTCGATCAAGGGGTGCGTTGGCATCTCGCCAGCCTTTTTAAGGTTGTTGCTGAGGATGTCAGCGGTGAAGTATTGCCAGTCGTCGGTAAACACGCCGCTGCCGAGCAGGAAGCGTTGTAGCGTCTTCAGTCGGTGGAAGCTTTTTGAGTTACCCTTGATGCCCGAGGCTTCAATAGCGGCGGGGAACTCTTCCAGGTGCCAGCGCTCACGCACCTCGTTAACCTTGGCTTGAAGCCGTGCCAAGTGCTCATCGATAGCCTTGGCGGCAGGGCGTACAACAAGGCCTTGGCGAGATAGAAAGCCGCGAGTCTTTTTCAATAAGTCAGTGGGAGTCGGCCACAACGCCAGGGCGATATCTCGCGGCGTCGGTGCCAGGGTGAGAATCTCGGCGCGAAAACAGTCTTCCGCCGCCATCTGCATGAGCTGGTTGGCATCGGCATCCAGTCGTTGGTCAAACAAAGTGCCCGTGGCGAGAGACTGATCATTGAGTATCTTGTTGCAGAAGCCGTGAATGGTAAAGATCGCGGCTTCATCCATCAGCTGTAAAGCCGCAGTGAGCAATGTGATGTCACGGGGAGTATCGGAGGAACTATCAATTAGAAATTGCACAAAACCATCACCCTTGGCGTCAGCCTTGATCAGACATTCGCGAGCCGTATAAATACGCTGTCGAATGCGCTGACGCAATTCATCGGTGGCGGCAATGGTAAAGGTTAATACCAGTATTTCGTTCACTGCCAAGGGTCGCTGCAATGCTGCGCTATGGCCGAGTAATAAGCGCAAATACAGATTGGTGATCGTGTAGGTCTTACCCGTACCGGCGCTGGCTTCGATCAGCTGATGGCCCTGCAGTGGGAACTGGGTTGCGTCCAAGATTTTCACGACTGTTTCTCCAAACATGCCAACAGGGGCCCGTAGACACTGTGGGCATAGGTGGCGAAGTCGTCATTGGCATCAGCGGGAAAATCAAATAAACGCTTGAAAGCCGGGTCAAGTCGTTCAGAACCCGGTTGATCTGTTTGCCAGCTCTCGGTGACTTTATCGAGACACTCCGCCGGGCTTTTTCCCGCTTGGCTCGCCTCTTGCCAGATGCCGCTGAGTTCTGGCAGAAAACACAAGGGCTGGCGCAGGCCCAGAATATACAGCTGCACCAGCGTCGT
>DGOD01000011.1 GCA_002389265.1 Gammaproteobacteria bacterium UBA4475 | reverse complement strand
ACCCCCACAGGTGACCGAGATCCGCTCGAACTCTGCCTGAATCCAGCGCCTGGCCGCGCCGATACCACGAGTATCAGAGACTGTCTCGGACAGCGTGTGCCGAGTGCCAAAGTTCACCAGGGTCTGAATATCTGCCTCGATACGTTCGGCACTTGTGGCGCCGGCGATATCCCGCAAGACGGTGGGCGAAGCCTGGGCGCTGGTCGCCAAACTCAGTGTCATTATTCCGGCCCAGCTTATCTTCGCCAGCCATCGGGGTGGGTTTCTCATCAAGGCGCATCTCCTACTGGTTTGGCATCGGTTCATCATTGGTCGATCTTTACTCACTGGCCTACAGGATGCCTTCCTATCAAGTCGCGGCGATTAGCCCAGCACCAAGTCTGCGTATTGTTGCAACTGAGAACCACTGCGGGCGTTAATCAGCAAGGAAGTGACCGGTGTCTCGCGCCAGGCCTGCAGCCGATCGCGAATGCGGGCAACCGACCCGACCAGCGAAATTTCATCAGCGAAGGCCGTAGGCACAGCGCGCACCGCTTCATCTTTCTTGCCGGCGAGGAACAGGTCCTGGATCTTCCGCGCCTCAGCTTCAAAACCCATACGCCCCATCAGCTCGGTATGAAAATTACGGGACTTGGCTCCCATACCACCGATATACAAGGCCAGGCCCATTTTGACGGGCAATAAACCTTCTTCGATATCCTCATCATCACAAATATTGATCGTCACGCCCTGATAGATTTCGAAGCCCGGCTTGGCGTCCTTGATCTGATCTGCATAGACTTCCTGTCGATAGGGTGAGTAATACAAGGGTAGCCAGCCATCGGCAATTTCTGCCGCAAGCGCCACGTTTTTTGGCCCCTCGGCACCCAAGAAGATCGGCAGATCCGCACGCAGCGGATGCGTAATGGGCTTAAGCGACTTGCCGAGGCCCCAGGACCCCTCGCCGTTGTAGGGCAAAGGATAATGTTTGCCGTCAGGATTCGACACTGGCTGCTCACGACTCAGCACTTGGCGAATGATATCCACATACTCGCGAGTCCGGGACAACGGCTTGGCGAAGGGCTGCCCGTACCAACCCTCAACTACCTGTGGCCCCGACACGCCCAAACCCAGGATCACGCGACCCTTGGAGAGATGATCCAGGGTTAAGGCGGCCATAGCGGTCGCCGTCGGTGTCCGTGCTGACAGTTGGGCCACGGCGGTACCTAGCCGAATGCGCTCTGTGTGGGCACCAATCCAGGCCAGGGGCATAAACACATCGGAGCCCCAAGCCTCTGCGGTAAAAATCGCATCATAGCCAAGGCGCTCGGCCTCTTGGGCGAGACTGATCATATTTGGGTTGGGGCCTGCACCCCAGTAGCCCATTTGAATACCGAGTTTGAGTTCACTCATTGCGCGCCTCCGGCTTGCAGCTTACATCGAAGCAAGCTGTCATTCGATTTAAGGAAAGCCTCGACAATGCGCAATGCCGCAGCACAAATCAAGTGCCAATCAAGTATCGATCAAAGGCGACCTAGATGACCAATCTGCTGCCCAAGCCTTGCAATCTATTACCAGCAACCCCAAATCTACGGTGCACCCCGGCATTCGAGACGCAAGCTGAGATCTCAGCGGATCTTGAGGGTTCCGATCGGTAGTAATCATAATGGCCCGCTGCTATTCTTCGCAGGGCTTAAACCGGCCCAATCAATGGGCAACACCACTATTTAAGGAATTGCGGCAATGATGAATGAAGAGTCAAAGGACGTGAAGTCACCTTCTTTGAATTTTATGGACGAAAAGCTGTTCAAATCTCGATCGATCTCTATTTTTGGTCAGATCAATGAGAAAGTTGCGCGATCAGTGACTGAGCAATTGCTCGCTTTGTCTGTGGAAAGCGAAGATCCGATTACTATTTATATCAGCTCACCTGGCGGTCATGTGGAATCTGGTGATGTGATTTATGACATGATCAAGTATATCCGCCCCGTGGTTCGGGTGGTAGGCACTGGCTGGGTTGCCAGCGCAGCCACCACCATCTACCTGGCGGCAGCCAAAGAGAATCGCTTCTCGCTGCCCAACACACGGTATCTGGTGCATCAGCCTTCCGGTGGTTCCGTGGGCAGCGCATCGGACATCAGCATCGCGGCTCAGCAGATCATGAAAACCAAGCAACGCATCAACAAGCTGATCTCTGATGAAACCGGTCGCCCACTGGAACAGGTGGAAAAAGACACCGATCGGGACTATTGGATGTCCGTTGATGAAGCCATCGCCTATGGCATCGTCACCAAGGCGGTGACCTCCGTTGACGAGATCGGCTAGCGAGCAGCTTCAGGCGATATTTTGTGGGGCCACCCAGGTCCTTTATTGAAATATCTACTGCTGCTGCAGCGGTGCTACTGATCGACCTGCGGCGGCCGTTTCTTGAAATCCACAGAAACGGGCGCCCAGGAATCAGGATCACCTCTGTAGCCTGGCAGCAAGCCCTCTAACCAATCCGGCGTCACCTTGATTAGCACATAGTCTGTGGGGAACTGCGGGTATAAACGGTCATTGTCGGCTTCTCGCCGGAGGCGCAATTTCGTCTCCAGATCATCAACGATAGTGGCTTGACCCATCACTGAGACATAGCTGCGATTGTCTGGATCCCAGTAATACAAAGTCACCTGCGGATGCGCCCGTATCTGCGCCACCTTGCGGGTGGTCGAGCGAGTTGCCACCCAGATCACGAAATCTTCGTCAGGGGCAAACCCGTCCACCACTCGCGACCTTGGTTGACCCGCA
>DGOD01000091.1 GCA_002389265.1 Gammaproteobacteria bacterium UBA4475 | reverse complement strand
TCTCATTCGTTTGACAGCACCAGCCCCATGGTTGTTCGAACCCGATCACCAGTGCCCTCAAGGCGGTGATGTGCTTTCTCGAATGACGAGCGATACCGGCAAGACTGTGGCGCGCTCCAAATTCTCTTCATTGGGTGTCACAATCCGCGCTAATAGCATTTTTGCAGCGGTTTCGCCTATCATCATGCGGTCCTGCCTTATGGACGTTAACGGCGGGATGAACTGTTCGGCCAGATCAATATCATCAAAACCCATGACCGACACATGATCAGGTACCTTGAAATCGTGGCGCGAAAGCTCGGCGATGAAACCCATCGCCAGTTGATCGGATGCGCAAAACACCGCCGTTGGACGGTCATTCATGGCGATCCATTCTTGCGCCGCCAGACAGCCTGCCGCAAGAGTGAAGTCTCCAGTCATGATCCATTCCGGTTTCAGTTCGAGGCCAAGGTCCGCGAGTTCTTCGACAAAAGCCTCTTTTCGGGTCTGGCCAAGCACGTTGTCTATCGGGCCCGTGATATGGGCGATTTTGGTGTGCCCAAGCCCATACAAGTGATTCACAGCAATGCGTGTGCCTGTGCGGTTTTGACACCGTACAGACGGGAAGTTCGCGTCCTCGACCCACTCACAGGCGAAGAGGATCCGTTCGGTATGTGACGCAGCGGAGAGCATCTCAACGACATCTGTTTCAAGACCGCCATCAAGGACGATCATGCCATCCGCACGAGCGTCATCCAAATAATCAATTAGGCGTTCGCCACTGTCATGGACATGTTGGGTGCTGGCAATAAGCATTGAATACCCCTGTCGCGCCAAGACGCGAGAGATGCCTTCAAGGATTGCTGAAAAGAATGGATTGGCCAGATCGGGAAGCAGAACCAGTACTGAATGCGCACGTTGGGTACGCAGATTTCGCGCGGCGTGATTGATGCGGTAACCGGTGGCTTTCACGGCGTCGGCCACCCGCCTACGGGTCGATTCGGATACGACTACAGGGTTCGAAAGCGTCCGTGAGACCGTCGCTGTCGATACATTTGCAACCCGTGCAACATCTTGAAGTGTCGAGGTTTTCAACGTGCTGTTGCCTTATTTTTGTTGATACATTTGTAATCGATTACATATTTTGTTGACTCAAATAGCAAGACTGTTTCAGTATGTAATCGATTGCAGGCCGAGGGAGCTCGGTCTTGGTCTCAAAATCATAGTCGGGTATCCGCGTTTTCTGGGAGGAAAAAAATGTCTAAAATTCTCAAATCTGCTTTGCTTGGAACCGCTCTAACAGCGGCAACAGCAACAGCCGTCATGGCTGAAGGCGTCGAACTGGAAGTCACTCATTGGTGGACGTCAGGTGGCGAAGCCGCAGCTGTGGCCAAATTTGCTGATGCATGGAATGCAACAGGCAACACTTGGGTCGATGGCGCAATCGCCGGTTCTGGCGGCACAGCGCGCCCCATCATCATTTCGCGCATCATCGGCGGTGACCCGATGGCTGCAACACAGTTGAACCATGGCCGCCAAGCGGAAGAGCTGATCGAAGCTGGTTTGCTACTTGATCTAACAGATGTCGCAGAAGCTGGCGGCTGGGCTGAAATCGTCAACCCGTCTTCTTTGCTTGACGCATGCACGCTGGACGGTAAAATTTACTGTGTACCAGTGAACATCCACTCTGCACAGTGGATCTGGCTGTCCCACGCAGCATATGAAAGCGCAGGCCTCGACGTGCCAACGGATTGGAACGAATTTACGGCATCCGCAGGCGCGCTTCAGGAAGCAGGCATCTTGCCGCTGGCCATGGGTCAGCAGGGCTGGCAGCAAAACATCGCATTCGGCGCGATCACGCTGGCGGTTGCAGGCCAAGAAGCCTGGAACGGCGTTAACATTGACAAGAACGCTGATGTGGCCCGCGGTCCAGAATACACAGCCGCCTTTGAAGCTGTTGCCGCTGCACGTGACCTTGCAGCCGAATCCAATGTTCAGGATTGGAACATGGCCACAAACTTGGTCATCACCGGTCAGGCTGGTGCGCAGATCATGGGCGACTGGGCACAGGGTGAATTCTCTGTTGCTGAGCAAGTTGAAGGCAAAGATTACTCCTGCCTGCCAGGTTTGGGTCTAAATCCTGTGATCGACACAGGTGGTGATGCGTTCTACTTCCCAGTGAACGACGATCCTGCAATTACAGCCGCACAGAAAGAACTTGCTGCATTGCTGATTTCACCTGAAGTTCAGGTGTCATTCAACCTTGCCAAAGGTTCACTGCCAGTGCGTGGTGATATCGACATGTCCACAGCAAACGGCTGTATGCAAAAGGGCCTCGAGATCCTTGCAAACGGTGGCGTGCTGCCATCTGGCGATATCTCGTTCTCTCAGGACACGACCCTTCAGATTGAAGATTTGCAGGCGCAGTTCTGGTCTAGCGATATGTCTGCAGCGGATGCTCAGGCGGCATACGCTGACATCATCGCAAACGCGGACTAGTATTCTCTCCGTGATAGACGGCTCGGCGGCGTGTTCGCCGAGCCGTTGGATTT
>DGOD01000253.1 GCA_002389265.1 Gammaproteobacteria bacterium UBA4475 | reverse complement strand
GACTCTGAAGTCAGCGGGCACGAACGAAGGCGGCGATCGACGCGACGGTATCGGCCGTGATCTCGGGCGCAACCTGAAAAAACCCCATGTCGCCAGCGTGCGGGGTGCCGTGAACGGTTCTAGCGCTGGCAGGAACGCCAGCGGCCAGTAAATTACGATAATAGGCTAGGCCTTCATCTCTAAGCGGATCGAGCTCATTGACGGAAATCACATGGGGCGGCAAACCCTTCAGGTCCGTTTCCTTGGCGTGATAGGGCCACGCCAATGGATTCAATTGATTCAATCCCTCCGGATCATAGGCTTTTACCATTGAGCGCATAACCGAACATCCCAAGAGGTAATCGTCGTTTTCAAACAAAGAGAGGAGCGTTTCTGACGGGTTTGCATAGCCGCCGTAGATGTACGGGCACATCGCATAGACCCCATCGATGCTCGCAACCCACTGCTCTGCGTTCGCTTTGAGCGTGGTCGCAATCGCAAGGTTGCCACCGCCGGATTCGCCGCTCAAAGTGAGGGAACTGATGTTTAACCTAGCTCGATTCTGATGAACCCATTGAGTTGCTGCTGCGCAGTCATTTAAACCAGCGGGGAAGGGGTGATTGCCTAATTTTCCGCCACCGTTGCGGTATTCAACGCCGATGACGACCATACCCTGATTGGCGAGCGTATTGCGCCAAAACGTCGGTCCTGGGTCGGCTGCGGTCATGATCACCATGCCCCCGCCATGGAGGTGAACGAGTCCTGGCAACGCGTCCGCAGCGTTTTTGGGCCGGTGAATATAAAGTGTGATCTCGTGGCCTTCGGAGCCGGTAATGGTTTGGCAGTTGACGTCAACGTTATCAAACTCTGGAATGGTAGCGAGTAGCGCAGGATGGCCTTCGGCCTGGGTTTGCTCAAAAGCCATACAGTAATCTAAACATTGTTCGTAGGTCGCATCGGCCGGCAATGGCTCGAGTCCAGCGCCAAAACCGCCCATAAGCTTAACCTGCTCAGAGATTCTGGGATCGGCTCGCATGTCTGTTTCGAATCGTCGATGATCATCGCCGAGTCTTCCGGGGAGCAGTGATTGATTGATCATTGTCAGTGGCCTAGCTTAACTATCAGTGTTTGAGACTATCATAACTAAAAAGTATCCTGGTTCCCGCCAGGTTAGCTGCTATCCCCGTTCGCCCATCTGAACCTGTGTTGTGTGACTACTTTGAACACATGCTTGAGCCGCTGAGCCCGCGTCATCAGAGGGTGTAACCTCTGGACGCAGGGCGGTCCCTCACGTGATATGCTCTGCGAAACAACTGCTGAATCAAGAATTTCCGTTCGACAACCCCCGATTTCTGGAGAGCAATCGATTGACCAATCCTCTGGTTAAAGACCTTCAAATCATTGTAACAGGATCAACAGGCCGCCTTGGACGCGAGGTTATGCACGCGTTCGATGAGGCTGGGTTTTCTTCCATAGGAATTGATTCTGCAGCAACCGTAGAGTTCAGAAAAGACGGAAAGTTTTTGCACAGAAGAGCCGACTTACGGATTATGGCGAAACGATTGACGCCCTCAAGGGCTGCGACATTGTCGTGCATCTCGCCAATATCTCTTATCCAGGCTTTCTCCCCGATCACAAAACATTCAGCCAGAACGTTGGAATGAACTACAACATTTTTTCGGCTGCCAGCGCACTGAAGTGCCGGCGGGTAATCTGGATGTCATCAGCAAACGTCGGAGGTACCGAGCCAAACGCACTCGCCCCAGAACGTTTTCCTATTACCGAGGATCAGGCACCCCGCCTTCGCTCAGCCTATGCCCTATCAAAGTCAGTGAGTGAATCAACTGCCGACTATTTCGGTTCGACCACAGCGACGACTTTTATTGGCATTCGTTCGACTCTGATCGTATACCCAGAAGACTACGAACTATTGAGAGCGGATACCGAAGATCCCGAACTTCGTCGCTGGCACTATTGGAGCTATATTGACGTGCGCGATTTGACAGACTTAATTTTGCTGACCGCAACTTCCACCAATGAAGAAACAGCTATCATTAATGCAACCTCAGCTGACACCACACTCAATAGAAGTAGCGCTGAGCTTTGCGCCGAGTACTTCCCAAGGACGCCCTGCGATATTGAAGCGAAAACAACGCAATCGCTGTTCTCGGGTGACAAGGCGAAACAGCTTTATGGCTTCGAGCCTCGCTTCTCATGGCGTTAGCAATATGAAACGCGTACGACTTTCGGACATCATTCCAATCTCGGGGCAAGACGAGTGTGAGATATTCGAAATAGTTGGAAAGCATGCCGCGGTGGAGCAACGAGAATACAGCGTCGCCAAAACCGTCATGCCTTCGAATACTAAAACAGTCCAACACTATCATGACCACACCGAGGAATTGTATGTAGTGACTGGCGGCTGCGGAACCATCGTTGTGGACGGCAAATCTATCGACGTTTCGGCTGGAGATACGGTGCTCATCGAAATCGGTGAACGCCATTTTGCCATGTCGCATCACGATAGCGGGCTCGAATTTCTGGCAATTTCGATGCCTGCCTACGACATCGCTAATTTTATCGTTGAAGAGTGAGCTTCACCGCCAGCTACACGACCGAAGTTGAGGGTCACTGAATCCTTTGCCCTTTTCCATCTTCTTGCATCAGCCTGAGCTTCGGAGCAACCCGCAGATGCTCAGGAATAATCTCAACACCCCCCGTTAGTAAGAATAAACACCCTTTTTCAACATTCAGAATAGTATCGTCATCCCCGGGAATTGCCTGTCACCCCTCTTTAAGCTGCCCCATCCCCGAATTGAACGAGTTGAACACTAGAAATCCGGCGATATATCTATAGAAACCAAATTCTAGCCGATTACGACGGTCGCCGACGGTGCAGTCGATGGGCTGGAATTCAGAATAGCCTCGTTCGGTGACTTGCTTGACCGCTTCGATTTTGAATTCTTATGTGTACCGCTTGCTGGTCATAAACATCCCCAATAGAGTTACATTTTAACGCT
>DGOD01000325.1 GCA_002389265.1 Gammaproteobacteria bacterium UBA4475 | reverse complement strand
CCTGCCCATGAAAGTATCTATACCGGTGTTCATGAGCGATTGACCGCGTTAATCGACTGGCATGAGGTGGCACTCTTGAAGCTCTATGATTTATGCGCTGAGCCGAAACGCGCCGTTGATGTGTTTCCTGCATTGTTTCGCAGCAAGATCACAGATTGGACTTACTTTCCCGCAACCGGTGAGGCCATCGCGCATCTGCATTGCGCGCTCGAGCGCAGAATGCTGAAAGTTGAAGTGGACGCCGATGGCGTTGCCTGGTGGCGCCAGGCGTAACTGTTTGTTGTTCGAGTTGATGCGGGCCCACCTGATAGGCTGAGCCCGCGAGTCACTCGACTTACTTGGGGGCGAAACGCACGCCGGCATCAACTCGAATAGTGCTGCCGTTCATCATGCAGTTTTCGTAGATAGCAACTGCCATCTTGGCATACTCGACCGGACGGCCCATGCGCTTCGGAAACGCTGCGTCTTTGACCAGATTTTGTGACGCAGCTTCAGGAATACCTTTGGTAATGCCAGTGCTGAATAGGCTAGGCGCTATAGTCATCACCCGCACACCCATGCTGCCAAGATCTCGGGCCATTGTTAACGTCATTGCGGCTATGCCGCCTTTGGCTGCTGAGTAAGCCACCTGGCCGATTTGGCCCTCGAATGCCGCGATAGATGCCGTATTAATGATCACGCCCCGCTCACCATCTTCGTTGGGCTCGTTGGTGCCCATTTTTTCTGCTGTCAGCCGCGAGATATTGAAAGCGGAAATCAAATTGAGATCAATGACTCTTTGAAAGTCTGCTAACGGGTGGGCCCCGTCCCTGGCAACTGTGCGCTTGGCGAGACCGCCGCCGGCTGTGTTACAGACAAAGTGGACGCCACCGAGTTGTTCGACAGCTGCATTGATCGCGGCTTCCGTACCTTCATAGTCCATGACGTTGCAAGGATAAAAGGTGGCACCCAAACGTTCTGCAACGGCGGCACCGTCAGACGTGGGCAAGTCCAGTATGGCGAGCTTGCCGCCTTTCTCTACCCACAGTTCGGCGGTTGCCAGGGCCATGCCGGATGCGCCACCGACTATAATTGCGCTGTGATCTTTAATTTCCATGATTCTCTCTTTGATTGCTATGTTGAATGTCTGCAAGGCGTCACGGGGTTTCCGGGCCTCGCGGTTTTTTTGCGTAGTCGTGGTCATACTTACCCAGAATTCAGTCTGACTCAAGCCAACTTTCACAAAAATGGCCCGTCGGTGACGTTCGAGCGACGTGTCTGTTTTCCACAGTACGGTTCAGATGCTCGCAGGTGAGCGAATGTCGTGGCAGCTTGCGGTTGCGCCATGTTTGATGTTTTGGCCGTGTCTAGGGTACAGTGCGGTTCTGGCTGGCACGGGACAGAATTGATGAGTAACCGGATTTTTCTCTGCGAACGGACTCCGTCAATCAGTCCTTTAATATATTGTTAGACGCAAAAAAAAGTACCGATGGTGCGATATATCAACGACAGAAATTGGAGCATGTGGACATGGTTGAACGCAGTAACGAGCAGGAGGCATTTCGCCAGTCAGTACGAACCTGGCTAGACGAAAATTTCCCACCGACGTTAAAGGGTAAAGGCGCTGAACTGTTGGGCTATGGTGAGTATACCGGTCCGCTGCAGGACGATGCGTCACTTTGGCAACAGCGGCTGGGAGGGAAAGGCTGGGGTACGCCCACTTGGCCGAGTCAATATGGTGGCGGCGGCCTTGATCATATTCAGACCAAGATCCTACATGAGGAAATGAATCGGATTGGTGCTTTTAACCCGATTATTGTGTTGGCGGGCATGGGCGTCACGATGGTTGGCCCGACGATTCTCGAATACGGCACCGAAGATCAAAAGATTCGCCATCTACCGCCGATGTGTCGGGGTGAAATACGCTGGTGCCTGGGTTATTCGGAGCCGAATGCGGGCTCTGACCTGGCTTCACTGGCGACTAAAGCTGAAGATCAGGGTGATAGCTGGGTGGTCAATGGGCAAAAGGTCTGGACCTCTGGGGCCGATATTTCGCAATGGTGTGGCGCGCTCGTGCGTACCGACAGTAAGGCCAAGAAGCGTAACGGGATCAGTTTTCTGATGCTGAAAATGGATCAACCAGGCATCGAAACGCGACCCATCAAGCTGATCGCTGGAGCTTCACCATTTTGTGAGACATTTTTCACCGATGCTCGAGCCGACAAGACCGATATGCTGGGTAATTTGAATGATGGCTGGAGTGTTGGCAAACGCTTGCTGCAACACGAACGCGCGAGCCAAACCGGCGTACGGAATACCGGTGGCGGCAAGTCAGAGGCGTTGCAAGACATGGCTAAGCGTTATGTGGGTGCAGATGCCGAGGGGCGTCTGGATGATGCAGATCTGCGTTTACGACTGGCAAACCACTTAATGGATGCGCAGGCGCATGGCTTGACCATCAGTCGGATTGCCGCAGAGGCTAGAGGCAATGTCGAGGTTAGTGCCTCGGCGTCGATATTGAAAAATTCAGCCACGCATGTGGCCCAAACCCAATCGGAACTGACCCTTGAGTTGATGGGGCATAGTGGTCTCGGCTGGGAAGGCGAGGGTTTTAATGATGCTGAGCTTGCAACAGTCCGCAACTGGCTGTCAGGCAAAGCCATGTCGATCTACGGAGGTTCATTTGAGGTGCAGAACAATATCATCTCGAAAAATATTTTAGGCCTCCCGGAAAATACCCAAAAGGGCTGATCCCTACAAATTAAGGAAGTCATTAGGATGGCAGCATTAACGGAAGAACAAACAATGATCAGAGACCAGGCGCAGGCCTGGGTTACAGAGCAGGCTCCGGTCGCCAAGTTTCGTGCGATGCGCGACAGCGGTGTTGAACAAGGGTTTCAAGCGGAAACCTGGCAGGCTATGGTCGACATGGGCTGGACTGGAATTATAGTGCCTGAGCAATATGGTGGTTCAGATCTCGGCTACCTGACATTTGGCATCGTGCTGGAGGAAACCGGCAAGCAACTGACCGCCTCGCCATTATTGGCTTCGGCGCTGGTGGGCGCGTCGGCGCTATTGTTGGGTGGCACTGAAGCTCAAAAACAGGCTTGGTTACCTAAAGTCGTCGACGGCTCTGAAATTTTGACCCTGGCAGTGGATGAAGGCCCCAGGCATGCGCCTAATGCCATCGCGCTGCAGGCAGAAAAAACTGCTGACGGCTTTAGTTTGACCGGCCGTAAGACGATGGTACTGGAGGGTGGTTCGGCGACGGCACTGATTGTCGCGACTCGGACCAGTGGGTCGGCAGGGGATGCGGAGGGTATTACTGTGTTTTTGCTGCCAGCGGATACTGCCGGAATCAGCCGGCAAGTGCTCAAAACCGCTGATAGTCGTGGCTATGCCAATATTGATTTCGAGGATGTTCTCGTGGGCGAGGACGCGATCCTCGGCGAACTCGATCAAGGCGCTGAGTTACTAACAGACATTCTGGACCGGGGCCGAGCGGGTTTGGCAGCGGAGATGCTGGGAACGGCGGCCCAGGCGTTTGCGATGAACTTGGATTATCTGAAGACTCGTGTCCAGTTCGGTCAAGTGATTGGTGCGTTTCAGGCATTGGGTCATAGGGCAGCTATCCTGTTTTCAGAGATGGAGCTGGCCCGATCCTGTGTTGAGGCGGCGTTGCAGGGCATTGATGGGGAGGCGCCGAGCCAGGCACAATTGTGTTCCCTGGCGAAATGTAAGGCTGGCGCGTTCCTGCACCACATGTCTAACGAGTTAATCCAGATTCATGGTGGTATTGGTATGACCGATGATTTTGATGCCGGCTTCTATCTCAAGCGCGCTCGAGCTGTAGAGGGTGCCTATGGCAATCAGGCCTTTCATCGTAACCGTTACGCGCAATTGCTTGATTTTTAGCCGCATTTAGGCAGTGATTGATCTGGTTTGATGAGCTGCAAGCCCCGCGAGCCGGTAATTACCGGCTCCGCAATGGTGGATCCGCCGGCCGCTTGACCGCGTCTGAACATAAAATGAAATTAATTCGCGGTTTCATTGACTAATAGTCAAATTCATCAGGAGTAACGCATGATGGCCGTCATTGTGTGATAATCCCCGTAACATTGTTGCGCTCCGCGTTGTGGACGCGTGCCTGTTGTCAATGTGAGTGGTAATGTCGGTTACAGAGCCATACTTTAAGAGGTTGCATGAAAATTCCGAAACGACTCCAGCCATTGCTGGAAGACGGCTTGATCGATGAGGTCCAGGGTCGATTGATGAGTGGTAAGGAAGCGGATGTCTTTATCGTTCGCTGCGGCGCTGAGGTGCGCTGTGCAAAAGTTTATAAGGAAGCCAACAAGCGTGGTTTTAAGCAGGCGGTCACTTACCAGGAAGGCCGTAAAGTGCGGAATACGCGGCGGGCTCGCGCGATGGAGAAGGGCTCGAAGTTTGGTCGGCAGCAGCAGGAAGAAACCTGGCAGACTGCTGAAGTGGATGCTTTAAAGCTCTTGGCCAGTGTCGGCGTGCGAGTGCCTGTGCCCTACAGCTGCGTTGATGGTGTGCTGTTGATGGAGATGATTTTTGATGCGGAAGGCAGAGTCGCGCCGCGATTGAGTGAGGTAACCTTTACTCGGGAAGAGGCCCTTCGAGATCATGCAGTGATGATGCATTACGTTCAGCTAATGCTTTGTGCAGGTATTATCCACGGTGATCTTTCAGAGTTTAATGTCTTGGTAGACCCCAATGGCCCCGTGATTATAGATCTGCCGCAGGTCGTTGATGCTGCGGGTAATAACCATGCCGAGGCGATGCTGGCTCGGGATGTGAATAATATTACAGGGTATTACGGGTTTTTTGCCCCTGAACTGCGCGACACCCGCTATGCGCAAGAAATGTGGGCGCTCTACGAAGAGGGTACGCTTGAACCAGATACCCCGCTAACCGGTGAGTTCGAGGAAAGTACCGAGCTGGCAGACGTTGATGCCGTGATGGCCGAAATAGATGCGGTCAGAATGGAAGAGATGGAGCGGTTGGAACGTCTACAAGAGGCGGAATCTGACTTGTGATCGTAGTGATAAATGTAAGCCACTGATTGATTTTACCTACAGCCCCACCAGTGCTTTAGCGCCCAAGATCGAATTGTTCCGGGTGTTCCAGTTAAATCCGAAGATAAGCGAGACGCTCACTTGCTATGTGACGAGGCAAAGTGTTGATGCCGATCGGGTCAGCAACTTGAGAGATCCGGTAGGGTTTCTTCAGATAGAACTTATAACCGAATTTACAATTCATACATTATTTAGCGAGTAGACAAGCATGCAGGCGAAAGTTGACAAGATTTTGGTTTACCTGAACAAGGTAACTACCCGCTGCACCTATGGCGCAGTTGCTAAGGTATTAGGCATTAATGCCCGTTCAGTGAGTCAGTTGCTCGGCGAGCACCGGCCTGAGGCGTCTTGGGTTGTCAGCGCCACCAGCGGCGATCCGACAGACTATCTTGATAGTGAGAAACATCCAGAGCTGTATCGCACCACTCGCATTATTACCTCAGCTGAGGTCCTCAAGCGAAATCTCGGACTGTAATCACGACGACTCTTTCTTGATGCTGGACCATTTAGATCGGGGCTTTTTTATGCCCGTTCCGCTGCTCAAGTGAGCAGGATTGGTGTCGCAAACCCAGCAGTTGAGATTAACTCGAGATGGTTTCTAATGTCTGCCGGCCACGGCTCAATTTCGAGTGTGAAGCGGCGCTGATCGCCGGCAAACAAGGCGCGAGATGCTTCTTCGAACCCTGCAAGGTCACCTGCCATGGCTGTCATAAAGCGGTGGGTCGCGTCTCGCGCGCGGCGTGTCTGATCGGTGTCGACATTGGCCTTGCGGGCTTGTTCGACGAGTTTACGCAAGGCGACTGAGGCGCCGCCCGGTTGCTCCTCAAGCCATTCCCAGTGCCTGGGTAACAAGGTTACCTCTTTACCCACAAGCCTTAACTTTGGTCTGCTGGGTCCTCGGGCTGAGACCGCAAGCACTGGTCGAGCCTGGTAACGTTCGGCAACCGCCGCAGTACTGCCGCTCAGGTCCA
>DGOD01000312.1 GCA_002389265.1 Gammaproteobacteria bacterium UBA4475 | reverse complement strand
GCGTCGTCTAAGTAAAGGGACGATGCAAACTGGGTTAATTTTTCACCGAGCTCAATGTCTGAAGGTTGCTATTCTCGCCGTTTATTACCCGCAGATCAATTTTTGATTCAGGGGCGGGGTCTATGGCAAGCCCCTTACCACGGTTGAATTCCCTGCGATTGAATTCCCTGTGATTGAATTCACTGCGGCTGGCATCTTGGCGATGACCGTGCCTGAGGATGCCAAAGACTATAGAGTGGGAGTGCTCTGTCGCCGTCAGTTAAAAACCTTAGTGGAAGAATGCATGAGCCCCAGCTAAACGTTGGTGTGCGCTGCTGACGAGACGAATTAGTTGAGAGTTTGCAGCTCGTTTGAGGCAGGTCAAGAGCGCGGTAGCTGAGTATGTTAAAAGTTTGGAATGTATATACTCGCGTTGGTTATCCTGATTTTCTTCGGTGCTAAACTTCTCCAGTCAGGGATTGACCGGGATAGCACCCTGCGCCAGAGCGTTGGTGTACTCCTGTTACTGATGACGGCTGGGTTGTTCGTTCTGATGGATATCTGGGGTGAGTGGCTCTGGTTTGTCAGTCAGGGATATGAATCCCGTTTCTGGCGGCTATTGCTGGCCCAAGTCTCTGCTGTGTTGGGTGGCGGCCTATTGGCTGGCGGCATGGGTTTTATTCTGGCCTTGTATGCGGGCACTCACTTACGTCGGCTAGTGGCCGGCATTGGTGTGCTGGCAGGGGTTGTCTGGGGGTTGCAGCACTACCTGCTGCTCCAGTTGTTCATCTATGGTGTCGCCACCGACACTGTCGAACCCATGTTGCAACTGCATACCAGCTTCTACCTATTCATTCTGCCGCTACTTGATAGTGTCTTTTGGTTGCTGCTATTTGTTGCATCGGTGGCTTTGATGGCCGCCCTATTGGTCTGGGAGTTCGGTGGCGGCATTCGTTTTCGTCATGTGGTGGAGATGCAAGGACATCGATTGGTGTTGCCCATGGCCAACGCAGGTTTTGCCTGGGTGCTTGGTGCCGGTATGGTGTTGGGGGTGTTTCATCTGCTGTATTCTGCCTGGGGCGTGGTACAAGGTCCGGGGTGGGTTGATGTTCATGTGTTGTACCCGGCTTTATTGATTGTCGCGTTGGGCTATGTACTCGTGGGTTTGTTGCCCTTGTTCGGTGGCTTTAGGCGGTCCATGAGTCAGAAGCTGGACCACTGGCTGGCAGTACGTAGGTCGGCAATCGCAGCGATGGCGGTGGTCTGGTCGAGTATTGCACTGGTCAGTCTCCTGGTGTTGGTTGTGGTGCCGGTACTGGTGCAATGGTTGGTGGTCAAGCCCAACGAAATCAGCTTTGAAAAGCCTTATATCGCCAACAATATTGACTTTACTCGGCAAGGTTTTCGACTGGATAAAATTGAAGCCAAGGCGTTTACAGCCTCCAAGTCCTTTGATCGTAAAACCATCGAGAATAACCAAAATCTATTGTCAGAAGTTCGTCTCTGGGACTGGCGAGCACTCGATGCGGTGTATCGCCAGTTTCAAGAAATTCGGCTGTATTATGAATTCGTTGATGTAGATATTGACCGTTATACGATTGGAGATCGCTATCGGCAGGTGATGGTTTCGGCCAGAGAATTGGCTCAGGACAATCTGCCGCTCCAGAGTCAGACATTCGTTAACAAGCGCATTAAGTACACCCATGGATACGGTTACACCGCTGCGGCCGTGAGTGATTTTACGGAGCAGGGCTTACCGAATTTGTTAGTTAAGGATATCCCGCCAGTAGCCAGTGCCCTGGAGTTGGCTGTAACCCGACCCGAAATTTACTATGGGGAATTGACGACCGAACCGGTGATCGTCAATACCCAGGAAGCAGAATTTGACTACCCAAGCGGTGATAACAATGTTTACACACGTTATCAGGGTGAGGGTGGCGTAAGATTGAGTAATTTTTGGCGCAAATTATTGTTTGGTTGGAAGTTTGACGGCAGTGTTTTGCTGTTTTCAAGTTATCCTACCACCGAAAGTCGGGTGCTGTTTCATCGGCAAATATCTAAACGCGTTGAGCGTCTGGCGCCCTTCTTAACCTTCGATGCTGACCCTTATATCGTCGCCCATGAGGGTCGTCTTGTTTGGATTATTGACGGCTATACAACTTCCGATTATTACCCTTACAGTCAGGCGTTCGATTCCCGTGGTGAAGGTCGACGGACCATTCAAAGCCTAGATGGCGTGAATTATGTGCGTAATTCCGTCAAAGCCGTGGTGGACGCTTATAGTGGCAGCGTGGATTTTTATATTTTTGAAGACGATGATCCGATTATTCAAAGCTGGCACAAGGTGTTTCCGGGTTTGTTGAAACCAAAAGCGGATATGCCTCAGGGATTACGCGATCATGTTCGGTATCCCAATGACTTTTTGCTAGTGCAGGGCTTGATCTATAGCCAATATCATATGTCAGACCCCGAGGTGTTCTACAACCAGGAGGATCTATGGGTTAGGGCGACAGAAAAACATTATAAGAAGATCGTGCCTGTGGAACCCTATTATGTGATGTGGGAACTACCTGGCTCTGATCGGGCCGAGTTTGTCGTCATATTGCCCTTTACGCCAAAGAACAAGCAGGTGCTGATTGGTTGGATCGCAGGCTTATCGGATGGTGATAATTACGGACGTTTGCTCGCCTATAATTTCCCCAAGGATAAGCGGATGCTTGGTCCTCAGCAGGTGGAAACCAAGATTGATCAAGACCCATTTCTCTCTGGCCAGTTAACCCTTTGGGATCAGCAGGGTTCGGAGGTGATTCGCGGCAATGTATTGGCGATACCGGTAGATAATTCGTTGCTCTATGTTGAACCCATCTATTTGCGGGCAGAAACTGCCGCATATCCTGAGTTACGACTGGTGGCGGTGATGTACGGCGATCAACTCAGCTATGCGACCACGTTTGATAAAGCTCTTGAAGGACTTGTCGCCGTGAATGGTAGGTCCGTTGTGGGGGTTCAAAGCCAAGCTGCTATCGTGCTGCAAGCTGCAGAGTCGTTCAAGGGCTATTTGTCGGCGCAGGGCAAGGGGGAGTTTCAGCAGGCGGCTGAGCATCTGCAGGCACTCAGCGATAACCTCGGGCAATTGGTTGAGCTGGCGTTAAGTGAAGACGATCAATAGTGATAGGTCAACGTGGTAGGTCAACGTGGTAGGTCAACGGGGTAATAAGTCAACGGGGTAAGTCAACG
>DGOD01000052.1 GCA_002389265.1 Gammaproteobacteria bacterium UBA4475 | reverse complement strand
TAAAGAAAAGTGAAAAAGTATGAATAATGTCTCTGTTCTGGCTAAAAAAACCAATTGTAGCCCTATGATGAATTGTGGCGTTGATACAGGTACGCCCATCAACGTAAAAAACCGCTAAAAACGGCTTAAGTACTACTGGTTTTTAAGCGCTTACCAGGCGGATATCTAAGCGAGGGGGGATCTTGCCAGAAAATTTTTGAAAAGTGGAACTATTTTTCAATTAACGAGTCATAAATGCTTGTTTTTTCAGGATGTTCAGTCCGTTGAATACTCGATTAAACGCTAGCGGGGCATTTCTTGGCGCAGCAACTTCAAGGCTTCGGTGATATATTTCTCCACCATGCTGCTGGAGACGCCCATTTCGGCAGCGATCTGTGAATAGCGCAGTCCTTGGTCGCGATGCAAGAGGAATGCCGCTTTAACCTTGGTTGGCATCTGTTCTACCAGAGCGTAAATTTGGTCTAGTTCCTGCTTTGCGGCCACCGTGCGCTCGGGGGATGGCGAAGAGCGAAAATCGTCGTCTTTGGTGTTTTCAGGTAATGACTCGGCGAGTAGATATTTATCGTGAAGCTTGGTGCGCCTTAGCTGGTCAATGGCAAGGTTGTTGACTGTGGTAAATAGAAAAGCCTTGGCATTATCCAGCTCTTGAGACTGCTGAAATTTGTGCATGCGCAGGAAGGCTTCCTGTGCCAGGTCGTTGGCGTCGTCGGCGCTCCAGCCGTTCTTGGCCAGATGCTTGACTAGAGGCGTGCTGAACTCTTCAACCAGCGCGGCCAGTTGCAAGTTTTGAGCTTCTAACGAATTGATTGCCATATAAGCCATTCAACCTTTTAGCGAGTTACCCGGAAAGGATGTAGTCCATACCTCTGTAGACGAAACAATATCAGCCTGTGCCGCAGCAATGTGAATTTTTGCGCATAGGTCGCATTGAAGAGTGCACTGTCTCTAGTTGAGAATCAATAGAGCTGTGTCAATGGGTTCTATGGAAGCCAATAGATCCCATCGGCGCGTTGAGAAAGTCTTCTGGGTGACTCAGGTCTGGCTAGCTGGCGGTTTTAAGCAGGTTTGAGACCACTCGTTCCAGGTGTTGCAATGAGTTGCACACTTCGGTTTGGTGGCAAGCAGCGGTGTATTTTTTCATTTCCGAATCGCCAACTGCCCAACTCGAGCGAGGTTCGGGATTTAGCCAGATAACCCGTTTAGCCTTGTCATACATCTCTCTGAGTATTTCTGAGCGTGCATCACCGTAGTTGTTGCGCGCATCACCGAGAATAATAATAGTGGTCTTGTTGTTGACGTCGTCCATGCAATGGCTTTTGAAATCTTGGAACATGCGCCCGTAATCAGTGGAACCGTTGCCATAGTCTCGCATGGTCTTGGAGAGGGCGTCTTCGAGGCTGCTTTCTTCGAACAGTTTGGTGACTTCCCCCAAGTCCGACGAAAACGCGAATGAGCGTGCCTTCGGCAAGATGCTGGCGAGGCTGTACAAAAACATGAGCAAGAATCGTGAGTAATTGCTCACTGACCCACTAACATCGCAAATGCACATCACTTTGGGTCTGTCGACCTTGCTAGCTTTCCAGCGCAGATCGAAAAACATGCCGTCGTATTGCATGTTGTGCCGCAGAGTTTTGCGTACATCCAGCTGGCCGCGCTTATAGGTTTTGCGGCGCTTTGAATGGATGGCGATAAGCTTCTTCGCCATCTTCAGGACGATTTCTTGGACATCCTTGAAGTTACGTTTCTCGAGGCTGGAGAGCTTGACCTTTTTTAATAATTCTTCGCGAAGCTGCTTGCCTTGCTCATCTGCGTGAAGGAAAAACTGTCGCTCCACGTGGTCTCGTACCCGCTCACGGAGTTGGTCTCGCGCGACTTTGAGTCTGCCGGCAAGTTGTTGTTCGGGTTTAGCGTTTTGATTTTGTAGTTCGCCGATCTCGTCCTGCAGGCCCTTGAGGCCCATGGTATCCATGATTTTGCGGGTAAAGAGGCCTTTCTGGGTAAACACAACAATTTTGTTGACCTCCACCTCGCGACCCGCTTCAGCGATTTGGATCATCAGTTCAGCGCGACTGCCTTGGAGCAGCAATTTGCCCAGTGCTGAGGTGGGTGGTAATGCGGTCACATCTTCGCTGGCTTCGCTCTCGCCCCCACCTTTGCCGCCACCCTGGCCGCCTTTGCCTGCTGGCTGATCGCCTTCAGCATCGCTGTCAAAGTCGTCCGCGTTGTCAGCGTCGCTACCTTGGTCATCGTCAAGCTCGTCATTTATCGCCTGACGGAACTTGTCCGCAGTAAAAAATCGATTGAAGCAGGTGTCGAAAGCGTCCTTTTCATCGGTGGTCTTCGCCAACACCATGGACAGTGAATCCTTTAGGAAACGCCGGTCTTGATAGCCCACCAGATTCATACATTGCATGGCTTCGAGGGTTTCTGCGGGCGAGACCTTGAGGTCCGCGTTACGCAGTGCCTTGACGAAATCCACTAGGGTTGTGTCTACCACGCTAGGATCCCTGGTTGCCCTTTAAAGCCTTGTTGGTAATCGTCTGCAGCTCTGAATCCACAGCTTCGATGTCTTCCTGGAACTTGAGGATTACGTTCAAAGTTTGGCTCACCAGTTCGGGGTTCAGCGATTCTGAGTGGAGCAAAATCAGCGTGCGTGCCCAGTCTATCGTCTCGCTGATGGCTGGGACCTTCTTCAGGTCCATTTCCCGCAGTTCTTGAATAAACGTCACCAGTTGGTTACGCAAATTCTCCGCAAGCTCGGGTACCCGGGCCTGGATAATCTGCTTTTCGAGGTTGGCGTCAGGAAATGGTATATAAAGGTGCAAGCAACGACGCTTAAGCGCGTCGCTGATTTCTCGAGTATTGTTGCTGGTGAGAAACACCAGGGGTTTTCTATCTGGGTGCGCCTTGACCGTGCCAATCTCAGGAATAGAGAGTTGAAAGTCCGAGAGCATCTCGAGCAACAGCGACTCAAATTCATGGTCTGA
>DGOD01000176.1 GCA_002389265.1 Gammaproteobacteria bacterium UBA4475 | reverse complement strand
TTCGTTGCGCATATGGGTGGTATACAAGGCACCCGTGGTTTTCGCTGCACGTGCCAGAGTGATGATTTCCTCAGTCTGGCTCCACTTTCCCGGGGTGTATATCAGTCCGGTGGAGAAGCCGCAGGCACCTTGCTCCATGGCTTGCTCAACCAGGCCATACATATGCTGTAATTCCGCCTGAGTGGGCGCGCGCTTTTCAATGCCCATGACGATGGCGCGCACCGTATTATGGCCTACCAGCATCATATTGTTGATTCCCGGTTGCTTGCCCATGACCGCCTCGAAATAGCCGTTCAAGTCGGTAAACCCAGCCTCGACACCAGCCAGTATGCCGCCGCTGGCGCGGGCCGGATCAATACTCGGGTCCGCTGGAATGGCGCTGAAACCACAATTGCCAGCGACAACGGTGGTGACCCCCTGGGCAAGCTTGAAGGCCATGCCTGGGTAGCGAAAAAAGGCGCCATCGTCATGGGAATGCGTATCAATAAACCCTGGCGCAATGTGAGCACCCTGGCCGTCGATTTCAAGTTTTGCCGGTCCGGCTGTGCCCACAGTTTTAATGCGGCCATCCTGAATTTCTATGTCGGCGTCGAAGGCGGGACTGCCAGTGCCGTCGAGTACCTTGACGTTCCTGATGCTGATATCTGTCATGCTGTGTTGTCCTCTGTCCGTTTTCAGATGTCCGTTTGTCAGAGCCTGCTGGAAAATGCCCTGCTAGGTCATGTCTAGAGTCCGTATCGTGCGGGTGATTGACGTAGCCATTCACCGATTTTCTCGCCGATCATAATGCAAGTCAGGTTGGTGTTGGCCCTGGGTACGAAAGGCATAATGGAGGCGTCGGCGACGACCAGATTGTCGATGGTGTGACAGCAGCCGAATTGATCCACGACCGCACCGGGGTCTTCTTTGGGTCCCATTTTGACTGTGCCGCTGGGATGGTAGCCGCTGGCGGAAAATTTGCGAACCAGTGTGTCCAGGCTCGCTGTGTCAAAGCCCCTGGCCGGATCAGGAAAGACAACGGAATCAATCATGTCAGACAAGGGTCCGGATTGAGTAAACCTTAAAATATCCTGTAAGCAGGTGACCAGTCGACTGGCATCGCGACTGTCTTCGCAAAAGCGATTGTTAATGATCGGATTGATCATCGGGTCGGCTGAGGCGAGGCGTATTTCTCCGCGTCCGTATTGGTATTCTACGACCCCGGCGATAGCAAATCTGGGTGGATCCTGGCGCCTGCCAGCGAAGCTCAATTGCTCGATCTGTAAATCGTTGCGTTTGTTCGAGCCTGCACAGGTATAGCGTAAAATAGTTTGGATGATAGGGTCGTCGTGATTGATGTTGACGCCAGCTTTGACGTTCGCGACAACGGACAGCGCTGGATGATCACTCAGATTTTGGCCGACTGCTGGAATATCTTCAACCACCGGAATACCGAGTTGACTGAGTTGCGCGGCGGGGCCAAGGCCGGAACGCATCAATATCGCCGGTGACATAATGGCACCGGCGCTCAGGACAACGGTTCGAGCGAACAATTGTTCGGTCTGTCCCGCACTATTTTCGACCTCGATGCCAATGCAGGCTCTATTCTTGATCAACAGTCGACGAACATGGGTCTCGGCACGAATAGTCAAGTTTGGCCGCAGCCGCGCTGGCGCGAGATAGGCCAGTGCGCTGGATATGCGCAGTTGTCCGAGCTTGTTCATCGGTTGGGGGCCGGCGCCAGATCCAGTGGGGTCGTTAGCATCTGGACAATCGTCATATCCCAGTTGCCCAGCAGAAGCCAGGAAGGCTTGGTGTGCAGGTAATAATTCAGCGTGGGGGTAGCGGCGGATAGAAACAGGGCCCGCATCACCATGGTACGCCTTTTCGCCATAATCGAGATCCCGTTCAAGTCGATTGAAAGTGGGTAGTACCTCATTCCAGGACCATGCGTCGTTGCCTAGATCGGCCCACTCGTCATAGTCTTCAGGTACTCCCCTCAGTGCAATAGTTGTATTGACGGAGCTTGAGCCACCCGTCACCTTGCCGCGGGGAAAGGGTGAGGTGCGATATTGAGTGGGATTATAGTTGAACCCCCAGTCGTGAGCAGTATAAGAATTATTGTGGCTGTTGATGATGTCCTGCGGGGTGGTGGTGATGTCACCGTAGTCTGGCCCCGCTTCAATCAACAGAATACTCAGGTTTGGATTTTCTGAGGCTCTGGCAGCAATAGCCGAACCACTGCTGCCAGCACCGATGATGAGTAGGTCGTGCATAGGATGAGCCGCCATGAATCGATGCAGCTATTGTGCATGTAATTATGTACTCGGCGCCATACCTCACAGCAGATAACTTGTCAGTCGCGATGCTTATTCCAAAATAAGGTAGGCCAAGCCGTAGCCGATGAGTGCAGCGTGGGGTGCCAGCAACAGACCGATGACTGCTGCCAGTCTCACAAATACCGTTTGGGTCCCCCAATAGTGCGCCAATCCGGCGCAGACTCCGGCAATTTTACGATTTTTGTGGTCGAGCCTGAGATTGCTTGAATCCATACTGCTGTTTGACGAGTATCTTTGTCCTCTTCTCATAGGTCTTGCTCCTTTACATCTACATTTACATTTACGTTTACTTTAAGGAATCGACTTTTAGGTTTGGGCCTCCACCTGGCTCTGAGTCAGTCTTTAGACGCACCGGTGGAATGTATCGTAGTCAGGGTGCCTTGCGCCTCGCCGGTGGTGTGTTTGATTCCACGTGCTGATCTTGACCGGCCGCGTGTTCAATAGATCCTGAAGCGAAGTCCGATTGTCCTTGAGTGTTGTACTTCAGGATTCATGCCAGGGCGGCTTTATTT
>DGOD01000381.1:12850-19424 GCA_002389265.1 Gammaproteobacteria bacterium UBA4475 | reverse complement strand
TAAATGTACGTTAAATGTATGCTAACTGTACGTTCAACTAGCCACACTTACTATCGCCGCATGACAGGCAAGTCATACAACCATCCAGCAGCACCATGGCCTGTGTGTTGCATTTCTTGCACAATTGCGCGCCCGGCGGATAGCCAGTGCCGTCTTCCTCTTCGGTGGGTGCGGGCTTTGAATTGGCGCTCTCCAACGCGGCACGTTTCTCATCCAACAAGGCCTTGTGCGTCTCGCTCAACTCCTCATCTTTGATCAAGCCACATTTCTTCATATGCGTCTCAAGCACTTCGCCGATTTCAGCCACGAGGGATGGCATGAAACGTCCGCCTTTCTTAAAGTAGCCACCTTGGGGATCAAACACTTGCTTGAGCTCATCCACCATAAAGGTGGCGTCGCCACCCTTGCGAAAGACTGCAGAGATGACTCGAGTGAGCGCTAAAACCCATTGGAAATGTTCCATGTTTTTTGAGTTGATGAAAATCTCGAAAGGGTATTCCTGCTCGTGCTCGGTGCCTGAATTCAGCACGATGTTGTTCACGGTGATATACAACGCGTGATCCGACAAGGGCGTTTTGATCTTGTAGGTGTAGCCTTTGAGCTCGTCTGGGCGCTTAATCTCTTCGTGCATCACGTCTTTTGTCGCCGCCGCAGGCACGACAGCTTCGGTTTTCTTAATGCTGTAATCGACGATCTTGTTCTTGATTTGTATAACCATAGCGAATTCCTGAAATTTGGGGCGGCTAGAATTTGCCGTAATAGCCTTCTTTTAAGGCGTCAAAGAGATTGGCGGCAGAATGTAACTCACCATCGTATTCAATATCATCATTGCCTTTGGCCTCAACGATAGTGCCGTCGTCAAGGGTGAAGCGGTAGATTGTATTTTCTAGATCAGAGTCTTTGACCAACACGCCCTGGAAGGCTTCCGGGTTAAATCGGAAGGTAGTGCAGCCTTTCAGTCCTTGTTCATAGGCATAGAGATAGATATTCTTGAAATCTTCATAGGGATAATCTGTAGGCACGTTCGCGGTCTTGGATATGGAAGAGTCAATCCAGCGCTGCGCTGCCGCCTGAATGTCGACGTGATGAATCGGTTTAATGTCATCTGCAGTTTTAAAGTATTCGGGGAGCTTAGCTGCCTCATCGTCGGTATAGGGCGCAGCTATGGGATTAACCATCGCCCGGTAGGCGAGCAATTCAAAGGAGTAAACGTCGACTTTTTCCTTCGACTTCTTACCTTCGCGAATCACATTACGGGCGTAGTGATGAGCAAAGCTGGGCTCAATGCCGTTGCTGGCGTTATTTGCCAGTGATAATGAGATCGTGCCTGTCGGCGCAATTGAGCTGTGGTGGGTGAAACGACAGCCTACCTCTGCTAGTTGCTCGATGAGTTCAGGGTTTTCACCACCGATTTTTTGCATGTAACGGCTGTATTTAGCGTGTAGCACCTTACCCTTAACCATATCGCCGACCTTATAGCCGTCGGCTGTCATTTCTGGCCGTTTGTAGAGCATCTCGCTCGTGACCTCGAAGTCTTCCTCCATGATTGGCGCGGCACCTTTTTCTTTCGCCAGCTCGAGTCCGGTTTCCCAGCCTACCATCGCCAGTTCACGGGTCACTTTTTCCGTAAACGCGACAGAACCTGTATCGCCATATTCCATGCACATCATCGTGATGGTTGAACCAAGGCCTAGGTACCCCATGCCGTGGCGACGTTTACGGTTAATTTCAATGCGTTGCTGTTCAAGTGGTAAGCCATTGATCTCCACCACATTGTCTAGCATCCTTGTGAAGATAGCGACGGTCTGTCTGAATTCATCCCAGTCGAAGTGTGCCTCTTTGGTGAATGGCGAGCGTACGAAACGACACAGATTCACGGAGCCTAGCAAACAGCTGCCGTAAGGTGGCAGTGGTTGCTCGCCGCAAGGATTGGTCGCGCGGATATTCTCGCAGAACCAGTTGTTGTTCATCTCATTGACCTTGTCAATCAGGATGAAGCCCGGTTCAGCAAAGTCGTAGGTGGAGGCCATGATCATATCCCACAGGCGCTGGGCTTTGATGGTCTTGGTGATCCGGCAAGCTACAAGCCCGGCGTCATTCGTAACATATCGATCTTTGACTGGGAACTCTCGCCACAGCACCTGGGTCGAGTCGTTCAAGTCTATGCCGTCGGCGGTGACTTCTTCTATGTTCAGGGGGAACGACAGGGGCCAGTCAGCATCGTGTTTGACTGCCTCCATAAATTCCTGAGTGATCAACAGAGACAGATTGAACTGACGTAAGCGACCATCTTCGCGTTTCGCGCGGATGAATTCTGTGACATCGGGATGACCGATATCGAAGGTGGCCATTTGCGCGCCACGGCGACCGCCAGCTGAGGAGACAGTAAAGCAAGTCTTGTCGTAGATATCCATAAACGACAAGGGTCCTGAGGTATAGGCCCCAGCGCCGGAGACATAGGCGCCCTTGGGTCGTAAGGTCGAAAATTCATAACCAATGCCGCAACCAGCTTTGAGGGTCAGGCCGGCTTCGAGGTTCTTCTCAAGGATATCTTCCATTGAGTCGATGATGGTGCCGGATACAGTACAGTTGATGGTTGAGGTCGCTGGTTTATGCTCGTTGGCACCCGCATTGGACGTAATCCGCCCGGCTGGAATGGCACCGTGACGTAATGCCCACAAAAACTGGCCCTGCCAGTGTTCTCGCAGCGACTCTTCTTCAACTCCTGACAAGGCTTTTGCCACCCGTTTATAGGTATCGTCCATAGTGACGTCGAGGGCAACACCTTGCTTGGTCTTCAAGCAATATTTGTTTTCCCAGATATCGATCGACGTATCTTGAAATTTGATTTCGGAAATCGTTTTTGAGATGGCTTTGAGGTCTGCTTTGGTTGCGGTAGATTCCATGCTAGTCCTATAGTTTGACACTTCAGATGAATAATTTTGGTGTTATCACAGTCATGGCTTAGGTGACTGTGTTGGTCTCTTTTTAACGCAATGCTTCAGCGTTCATGCTTCACTTTGGCTTCTCACTTTCACGTCTAGCTGAAAATAGCAGCGCATGCCGCTACATACTTTCTCGCACATGACGCCGACCTAAATGGGCCCTGGCCAGTCTCGTTCAGGTCTATCGAGTCTCTCTAAAAGTGCCTAGAGACTGCCTCTATGCAGTCTTTGATTAGTCGATGCTCAGACACTAGTCAGTCTTTCGGCAATTTCGAGGTAGTCCCCTAAAAGCCCACATATTGTGCTCTATTGTTTTTTTAAACACAACATGTAGTTAAATGTTTTGGCCAAAAAGGTAGGTGAATATTTTTCAATATTTTCAGTTATGATTTGAGCATAAATAATCGTGCAATTTCGTCTTTGAAGTGGGGTGCAGGCGGCGCAGCGCTATTTTCAGCGGCGCAACGGTTAATATCGCCGGCTAATGGGATACACTGCGGCGGAACCAATGCTTATTAATCAGCCAAACAAAGGAGTTTCAGATTGAACCAAGTGGAAGGTAAGGTTGCCATCGTGACTGGCGGCGGTAGCGGTATCGGTGAGGCGACAGCTTTATTACTGGCGGCAGCGGGTGCCCAGGTGGTGGTGACCGACATCAACCTGGTGACCGCCGAAGAAACCGTCGAGACGATCAAAGACCAAGGCGGTGAGGCGATTTGTGTTCAGCATGACGTGACTAGCGAATCTGCGTGGACGCGAGTCTGCGAGGCGACCCTGGCTGAGTATGGTGGGCTGCATATACTAGTGAACAATGCAGGGGTTAGCGGTGCGGGTTTACCCGACTTTGAAGAGGCAACGCTGGCGACTTGGCGCGAGGTCATGAACATTAATCTGGATGCGGTCTTTCTGGGTACTCAGAAGGCGGTATTGTTGATGAAGGACTCCGGTGGTGGCTCCATTATCAACCTGTCTTCCGTGATGGGGATGGTGGGTGGCGCCAGCGCAGCCTACAACGCCTCAAAGGGTGGGGTGCGCCTGCTGTCCAAGTCGGTGGCTGTCTATTGCGGCAACATGGGTTACAACATCCGCGTGAATTCAGTTCATCCTGGGTTTATCTGGACACCCCTGGTCAGGGACCTGGTGGATCATATGGATGAAGGTAATATGACCGAAGAGGGGCTCCGGGAAATGTTGACTGAACGCCATCCCATCGGACGTCTCGGCGTCGCTGACGATATTGCCAAGGGCATTGTGTTCTTGGCATCCGATGATGCTTCATTCATTACGGGTAGCGAGCTGGTTATCGACGGCGGTTATACCGCGGTTTAGTTGATTGCGGGTGCTGCAAACGCTCGGTGATATGGGTCGAAGAATCAGTCATAGAGCGCAACCGGTCAGCGATTTGAAGCAGGTTGCAGCGGATACTAGGGGTTTGCATGAGCTTGTTAGTGAAGCAAAAATTAACCGCTGTAGACCATTGTCCCTCGCTTACTCGGTGGCAGCTGGTCACGGTGGCAGTTAATTCGCTCAGCTGAATATCTGCCAGATCAATATCCAAAATCAATTTTTCGCCAACGTTGAAGGCCCGAGCACTGCCAAACTGCAAGGCCGTGCCATTGAAATCCTGGCAGATGACCCCGGGGTCGGGTTTGAGACACCCGGAGAGCCCCGGCCACGCAACAGTGATGCGCAGGTCCGCAGGTAAGTACCGTTGATATTGACTGTGTTCTGGCTGGTGCTGATCATCACTCATAGATCTTTACTCATAGATCTTGACTCATAGCCAGGTACTTGGCTGTGTATCGGGTTAAGTATTCTGACTGTAGTTTCTTGGCATAGTTCAATTGAGCTTTCAATGGGGCCTGCAGTGTCATGTTGAACGCCAGTTTCGTGTTCTCAAGTCTGAAGTTTGGTCTGCGGCACTCAGCTTTGCGCAGGGACGACTTGAGTTTTGATTCATCTGTTGGCATTGTTGGGCTTAATTACTGGCGTCAGTGGTTTTCATTGGCCCAATCGGTATTTGCCCAGAGGAAAAATCATGCATCCAGCAGTGCTAGCACAACAACAGCCGAACAAGCCCGCCTATATCATGGCAGAAACAGGCGAGATCATTACACGGCAAACGCTGGAGGATTCATCAAATCAGGCCGCTCAGCTGTTTCGCCAGCTAGGCTTGCAGCGTGGCGATCACATTGCAGTGATGATGGAAAATCATGTGGCTTATATTCAAATTTGTCTGGCTGCTATGCGGGCCGGTTTATATTTCACCTGCATCAGCTATCGGCTGCAGGAGCAGGAAGTGGCGTATATCGTCTCGGATTGTAACGCCAGGGTGTTTATCACGACTCGCGGTCAGCAGGCGGTGGTGGAACGACTCATCGAGAATGCGCCCAATATCGAACAATGCTACATGCTGGACGGCGTGATCGGTGGCTTTGACAGCTGGGAGGAAGCCACTGCGGCCATGCCAACCACACCGATCGCCGATGAGAGCCTCGGAATCGCCATGCTCTACTCCTCCGGCACTACGGGTCGGCCGAAAGGGGTGCTCAAGCCGTTGCCGACGGAAGGTTTTGGGGTCGATACTGGACCTAACTTGTTTCAGATGCTCTATGGCGCGACAGAAGAGAGCATCTATCTCAGCCCGGCTCCTTTGTATCATGCGGCGCCACTGACCTTCACCATGGGATTTATATTGGCCGGCATGACCTGCGTAGTCATGTCTCACTTCGAGCCGGAAGCGGCCTTGTCCGCGATCGAGCGCTATCAAATCACCCATTCTCAGTGGGTACCCACCATGTTTATCCGGATGTTGAAGTTGGATGAAGATGTTCGGCTCAAGTACGACGTCAGCAGCCTGCAGTGTGCGATTCACGCAGCGGCGCCGTGTCCGATTCTCGTTAAAGAGCAGATGATTAACTGGTGGGGGCCTGTGATCCATGAATACTATGCTGGTTCAGAGGGTAACGGTTTCGTGGCGATTAACTCTGAGGAGTGGCTCGCACACAAGGGCTCGGTGGGTCGCGCACTGACGGCCGTGTTGCATATCGTCGACGACGAAGGCGCGGAAGTCGCGCAGGGCGACACCGGCACGATTTATTTTGAAGGCGGCGGTGAATTCGAATATTACAATGATGCGGCCAAGACCCAGGAGTCTCGCCATCCGAAGGGCTGGAGCACGTTAGGAGATGTGGGCTACATTGATGAGGACGGCTATCTTTACCTGACCGACCGCAAGAGCTATATGATCATCTCGGGTGGTGTGAATATCTATCCACAAGAGGCCGAAAATATTCTTGTGAACCATCCCAAGGTGATGGATGTTGCCGTCTTCGGGGTCCCCAATGCTGACTTTGGCGAAGAGGTCAAAGCCGTAGTGCAGCCCAAGAATATGGCTGATGCCGGCCCTGAGCTGGAGGAGGAGTTGATCGCATTCTGCCGTTCACAACTGTCGCATATCAAATGCCCTCGGAGCATCGACTTTGATGCCGAACTACCCCGTCATCCCACGGGCAAGCTCTACAAACGCCTTCTCAAAGATCGTTACTGGCAAGATCACGGTAAAAATCTGGCGTCTTGAGTCTTTCCCCTGAGTCTCTCCCCCTAAGGCTAGCCGCCTAAGAAAAGGC
>DGOD01000381.1:0-12829 GCA_002389265.1 Gammaproteobacteria bacterium UBA4475 | reverse complement strand
GAGAAAACGGCTAGCCACTAAGAAAGCGCTAGCCGTGTCGACGGTGGGTCAGTCTTCGCCGCGGAGCAGGTTGGCAGGAGCATATTGGTCGGTGAGTAGACGGCGAGTTCTGTCCCAGTCTTTCTCTCGACTCATGTTGGCTGGATAGGTTCTTGGGTCAATACCATAAGGTCGCAGAGATTCCACTAACCGGCTGGCTTGGCTCTTGATCACAAAATCACTGGGCAAGCCCTGGCGACCGGCGATAATGACTCGATTGCCGGAAATCGGCAGTTTAAAGTTGAGGTAGTCACCAAACACCGACTGGTAGGTCTCTGACTCATGGTCATACAAGACGCTGGTTGAGAAGGTGTTGGCAACCAGAACCCCGTCTTCGCTCAAGAGATCGTGGCTCTCTTGGAGGAATTCCTGAGTCATCAGATGTTCAGGTATATAGTCACCGGTAAAGGCATCGAGAATAATCAGGTCATAGGTCCGGTCTAGCAACAAGGCGCGTTTAATAAACACGCGAGCATCGCTGACCTTGACCTTGAGATGGGCTGACTCGGTAAAGTTGAAATACTGCCGGGCAACCCGCACGACGGCTTCGTCTATTTCCACTACATCAATCATGGCAGCGGGAAATAATTCTGAGAGTGCGGTGGGAATGGAGCCGCCACCGAGACCGATGACCAGTACGCGGGCGGGGTTAGGGTTCAACAACAGCCCGCCAAAGCTCATACGGACATAGGGAAATACCAGCCGTTTGGGGTCCTGCAGGTCCATGCAGGTCTGATGTCTATCGCCCCGTTGAACGCTAAATAGCAGGCAGCGTCGACCGTCAGCTTCTTTGACCACAATATTGCGATACAGGGATTTTTCGCGGTGAATCTCTTTCGCCTGCAAGGACGGAATGGCCAAAACCAGCAACACCAGTAAAACCCATAGACGCATCATGTGCGGTGACTCCAGTAAGCGAGCATCGCGCTGACGCCGCCGGCGGCCAGAACTGCGCTCATGGTCATTAAGATGGCATCGACTTCGAACCATAGGACCAGGTAAAAAGACGTGGCCAGCGTACCGAGGGCACTGCCCAGGGTCGATATAAAATATAACCGCCCGGCAATCTGGCCCGCATGGGCTGCGTGGGCGACTAACAGACGTACCGAGTAGGGGGCAATCATGCCGAGGATGGCGGTGGGGATGAAAAATAGCAGCGTCGATGCCACCAAAGAGCCATAACGTGGGTCCTCCAAGCGAACAAAAACCCAATCCATGATGTTGTTACTCCAGATGATGGTGGGTAACAGCGTGATCGCCGCTGCCAGGAAAAACACGCCATAGCGACCTAAGTGGGGATTGTTGATGGATAATCGACCACCAGAGAGATAGCCGATCGACAAAGACAGCATGAAGATCGTAATGATACTTCCCCAGACGTAGATACTGCTGCCAAAGTAGGGTGCGAGAATTCGCCCGCCCAGCAATTCGATGGCCATGATGATAAACCCACTCGTAAACGCCAGGCAGAGGACGATGAGGTTAAAGATTAGTGGCGGTAAGTTGTTCGACGGATGATTGCTGGACATTATTTTTCACTATCAGTTAGGCATGAAGTTTTTGGTGTGCGCCCCTGTCACTAGGGCCGAGGCCGCGCCGGGGGAGTATACCCTGTCGCAGATTAGCTGGCGATGCAGGCGGCTGCACATTTCAGTCTCAGTGCAGTTGTGGCAGAATAACGCGTCAACTTGAGATCCAACTATTGAAGTCCTTGATTCGCCTAATTCCGTTTCTTCGGCCCTATCGCTACCAGATAGGCCTCGGCTTCCTGAGCTTCTTTATCGCGCGTTTCTTTGAAGTCAGTACTTATTACTTAGTATCGGTTGGTATTGATACCATTGAGATACTGGGCGGCAGCGCAGATTCCGTCCTCGCGCCATTTTCCGTAGGCCAGGTCGCCACCGTTCTGATTTTCTCCGTGATGCTTCGGTTTGTCTTCGTGGTGCATGCGCGCCGCCAGGTTCGGCGCGTGGGTCAGCTGGTTGCCTATGATTTACGTCAGCGGCTGTATATGACTGTGCAGCAACAGGGCAGTGATTTCTTTTCGAAGATGGGCGTCGGCGACATCATGACGCGAGCGATTCAGGATATCTCCTTGATCCAGCGTTTGGTGGCGTTTGGGATGATCCAGATTGTGATCATGGTCTATGCGCCATTGTTCGGGGTCTCGGCGATGATGTACAAGTCACCGGCGTTGACCTTCATGATCATGCCAATTCTGCCGGCTATTTTTTACTATGGTTGGTGGATGTCGCGGCAACTGGCAGTCACTTCTGTGGCTGTGCAGGAAAACCTGTCGGCGCTCTCGAGCCTCGTTCAAGAGAACCTAGGCGGCATCAGAACCGTTCAGGCTCAGGCGCAGGAAGACAACGAAATTCGCCGCTTCGGTGGCGTTAATGAAAATTATGCCCAAGCGTTCTATAGCCAGTCGCGAGTTAATTCTCTAATGAGTGCCTGGATGCCGTTTCAGGCGTCGGCCGCACAACTATTGATTATCGTTTACGGTGGCAGTCAAGTTCTGGCTGGCGAGATTTCAATTGGCGACCTGGTGTTTTTCCTGGCGTGTCTGAACATGCTGCTTCAGCCTATTCGAATGGCGGGCATGTTCGTGACGCTGGTGCAACGAGGCGCTGTTGCGACCAACCGTTTGCATGAAATTTTTGATGCGGTGCCGGAAATTCGCGATAGTCCCTCCGATAATACGCCCGCGACTATTCGTGGTGAGTTTGAATTCAAGCACCTGACGTATAGTTATCCGCGGGCTGCAGAACCCGTGTTGAAGGATATTACACTACAGATCAAGGCCGGTGAGTCTATTGCGATTGTCGGCCGGGTTGGCGCGGGCAAGTCAACGCTGTTGAAATTATTCACTCGAATGGCGGATACGCCCAGGGGCTGTTTGTTTCTGGATGGTCATGACATTTGTGATTATCCGTTGAGCCAGGTTCGCAGCCAGATAGCCCAAGTGTTGCAGGATCCGTTTTTGTTCGGTGAGCCGTTGCGTAACAACATCAGTTATGACGATCCGGCCCGGGCCTTAGACCTGGTCTGGGATTCTGCCGAGGCTGCAGCCCTGCGGGAGACCATTGAGGCTTTTCCTGAGCAGATGGACACCCTGATTGGCGAGCGAGGCGTGACCTTGTCCGGCGGTCAAAAACAGCGAGCAACTTTAGCGCGGGGTTTGATCCGTAATGCACCGGTGCTGATCCTTGACGATTGCTTCAGTAGTGTTGATACGGAGACTGAAGAGCATATTCTGAATCGACTGAAAACCATGCGTCGCGAACGCACCACGATTATCGTGTCGCATCGGGTTTCCACGCTGCGCCATGCCGACAGGATCATCGTCCTCGATGAGGGGCGGATTATTGAGGCGGGGTCTCATGCCGAGTTGCTTCGCCAGGGTGGAGCCTATGCCGAACTGGAGCGGGCCCAAACCCCAGGTGCGGATCAAGCCGCTCAGCGCCGAGCGCAAGTGACGGCACCCCTATGAGCAGGCGAACCCAAGCTAGTCAAGTCAGGGCCGAGACAGATCACGGCATGTTTGACGCCGAGCTCTCCGGTACCGTATTGAATCTGCAGTTGTTACGCCGAATCGTGGGTTGGCTCGAACCTTTCAAGATTCGACTGGCGTTCAGCGCTGTACTGATCCTGGCTGCGAGCTGTGTGACGGTGATGATGGAGATTATCATCAGCCGGGTGTTGGTTGACTATATTATCGTCGGTGAAATGAGCAGCCATATGCCTGACCTGGGGATGATCGCGCTGACCCGCTGGGTCGAGTCGTACCTGGGCATCGAGCCGATCTTTGCTGCCGGTCTACTTTTTTTGCTGGCGATGTGTGTCACGGCGGTGGCAGGTCACGCGCATCGGTTGACGCTGATCAGTGCCATTGTGAATGCGTTACGCGACCTGCGCCAAGATCTGTTCGCCCACCTAGAGCGTCGCCCTAGTTCCTTTTACGATAAGGTGCCCACAGGGCGGATCATGACGCGAGTTACCAATGATGTCGAAGCGTTGTATGAAATGCTCAGGGGCATGGGGGCTTTAGTCGGGGAATTTGTGCCTTTCCTGGTAGCGCTGACCATCATGTTGTCTACCAGCGTTAAACTCACCCTGATTTTGCTGCTATTGGTGCCCGTTGTGGGTATCGCCACGCATTTTTTCCGCAATGCGACTCAGGAAATATTTCGCCTGGTTCGTAATACCGTCTCCTCGCTGAATCAGAACCTGCAGGAAAATCTCTCGGGCATGCAGGTGGTCCAACTCAACGACCGGCAGGCACGCAATCTCGACGAATATACTCAAATCAACCAACGTAACCTGGGATATGAAAATCGCTCGATCGATTTGTCGACGGCTTATGGTGCCTTCAATGATAGTCTGGCCGCAGTTGGCCTCGGAATCATCATCTGGTATGGCGGCGGCGCCGTGGTGCAGGATGAGATGAGCCTGGGTGGTGTCATCCTGTTTACCCGCTTTATGAATATGTTGTTTACGCCGGTCGTGATGCTGGGCGAGCAATTAAATGTGTTGTTTCGAGCGATGGCCAGCGGCGAGCGGATCTTCCAAGCGTTGGATTGGGACGAGCAAATACATGAGCCGACACACCCCGTTGAGTTGCCGGCGCGGTTGCGCGGCAAAGTAGAGTTCCGCGATCTGACCTTTGGCTATTCGCCAGCAGTGCCAATTCTTAAGGGTGTGTCTGTGGTCATTCAACCGGGTGAGAAATTGGCCATCGTTGGGCCTACAGGGTCGGGCAAGAGTACGATGATTCGATTGCTGGGGCGGTTTTATGATTTCGATCGCGATCGTATTTTTCTTGACGATATCGACCTGAACGATTTGCGCAGTCAAGACGTGCGCAGCCGAATTGGTGTCGTCCTACAGGACTTTCATATATTTTCCGGGTCGATCCTCGACAACATTATTCTGGGCAACCCCAAGATCAGTCGCGAGCGCGCCATCGAAGCGGCGAAGACCGTCAATGCCCATGAATTTATCGAACGGCTGCCCGAGGGCTACGACAGTATTTTGGTCGAACGAGGCGCTAATCTGTCGCAGGGGCAGCGGCAATTATTGGCCTTCGCTCGGGTCCTGGCCGCAGATCCGGAGATCCTGATTTTGGATGAAGCCACCGCCAGTATTGATACGGAAACTGAACGATTGATTCAGGACGGACTGCGTAAGCTGATGACGGGACGTACCTCCATTTTGATTGCGCATCGCCTGCAGACGATTCAGGAAGCTGATCAGGTGTTGGTATTGCATCACGGTGTGGTGCGCGAGTTGGGAACCCATGCAGCGCTGCTGGCGCTGAAGGGATTATATTACACGCTACACGAGCTGCAATTTCAGGATGTCAGTATTGATGAATAGCCGTTAATGGCCAGCCGCAGGTGAAGCGCTATTGATGGATGATAGAATGGCAGAACTCACCCGCCACGTGGATTGATGCCGGCATCTGGTTGATGCACACTACTGACTTAATCTGCGCGTTTATTTTGAGCCTGAGTATCGAGACGATGAGCAATCTATGAGTATCAGAGCCGCACTAATCAGCCGTGTCATGGCGCGAACCATCAGGCCGCTGTTCGATAGCGTGGCGGACATTACGGGGTTCCGTGACAAGCTGGCCAAGGCCGCTGGCCTAAACACAGGTGTGCCTAAGGGGGTAGACGTGACTTCCGAGGCGATTGCGGGTGTGCCTTGCGAGTGGGTTCAAGTTCAATCAGGTCGGGCTGTGAGTGACTCGGCGCGCGTGTTGCTCTATTTACATGGGGGCGGTTACGTCTCCGGTGGGGCCGATAGCCATCGCAATTTGGCCTGGCGGCTTGCCCAGGCGTCTGGCATGGCTGTGCTGATGGTGGAATACCGCTTGGCCCCCGAGCATCCGTTTCCTGCTGGCCTGGACGATGCCACCCTGTGCTACCGGTCTTTACTGGATCAAGGTTTTAATCCTGAAAACATCGCGATCGGTGGTGATTCAGCGGGCGGTGGTCTCGCCTTGGCGTTGCTGTTGAATTTGAAGAACCTTGGCTTACCAATGCCAGCTAAAGCGATTTTGTTGTCGCCTTGGCTCGACCTGTCACTCACCGGTGACAGTCTGGGCACGAACATCGTCACCGACGTGATGTTAACCCCGAAAGCGCTACAAACCTGTGCGGGATTTTATCTAGGTCAACGTGATCCTGAGGCGCCTTTGGCGTCGCCTTTGTTCGGTGACCTGAAGGGCCTGCCGCCGCTGCTGGTGCACGCCAGTAGCTCGGAACTGCTATTAAGTGATTCGACGCGGCTGGTGACAGCGGTAGAGGCGCAGGGCGGCGCTATCGAATTAACCGTCTGGCCAAAGATGCCGCATGTATTTCAGGTCTTCGCTGGCCGAATTCCTGAAGGCAATGAAGCGATCCGGCAACTGGGCGCCTTTCTCGATACACGGCCTCATTAGGCAGCTAAAAAGGATTTTGGAAATGTCTAACAGGCGCCTTGAGTTTGCTCTGTTGTTTGATCAGCTGCGGGATGCGGTCCCCAAGTCAACCCTATGGCAAGGGCTGCGCTGTGCTGTTTGGGTCAGTGACTGGATAATGATTACCAGCATCAGCGGAGTGACAGCAAGGTTGAATCGGGTTTGAATACATCGGCTTTTATCGCGAAAGAACTGGTACTGCTCGGCGGTGGCCACAGCCACGTGATCGTTTTACGCAAGCTGGCCATGCAGCCTATTGTCGGTTTGCAGATCACGCTGATCAGCCCCGATGTTGAGACGCCCTATTCGGGCATGTTGCCCGGTCTGGTTGCGGGTCATTATGACTCACAAGACATGCATATCGATCTGGTACGACTCTGCCGATTTGCCGGAGCGCGATTAATACAGGCCAGTGCTTTTGATATAGATCCCGTCAATCGCCGGGTGCGTTGCCAAGGTCGGCCCGATATTGGCTACGATATTTTGTCTATCGATATCGGTATCACGCCCGCGGTGATTGATGTGCCCGGTGCCCGTGAAAACGTTATCGCGGTTAAACCTATCAATCGGTTTCTGCATCAATGGCAAGAATGCCTCGGCCGGGTTGCCACAGGTACAGTCAAGCACATGGGTTTCGTGGGTGGCGGCGCCGGCGGAGTCGAGCTGTGTTTGGCGGTCCATCATTACCTCACAAGGGTAGCGCCGACACTGAGTCCGCAGCCCATACGTTTCCACTTGTTCGTCGACCAAGAAGTATTGTTGCCAGATTACTCGCCTGCGGTGCAGGCATTGTTCAGTCAGCAACTTGCCCACAGGGGTATCGAGTTACACCGAAATTTTCGGGTTGCAGAAGTCGAGCAGAAAACTGTCGTGTCTGCCCACGCCCAGCGTTGCGCTGTGGATGAAATATTTTGGGTGACTTCTGCGGCGGCTCAACCGTGGTTGGCACAGACGCTGCTGGCCACTGATGACAACGGCTTTGTTGAGGTGCGTGATACATTACAAGTGAGCAATTTCGATGACGTTTTTGCTGTTGGCGATACTGCGCATGTGTTGGCGCATCCACGGCCTAAAGCTGGCGTTTTTGCTGTTCGTCAGGGGCCGGTGTTGTACGAAAACATTCGGCGTCAATTGCTCGGTAAGCCTCTGAAGCACTTCGTTCCACAAACCTCTTTTCTGTCCTTGGTGTCAACCGGTGACAAGGCAGCCGTCGCGATGAAGTTTGGTAGAAGTGTTTATGGCCGCTGGGTATGGCATTTAAAAGACTGGATCGATCGACGTTTTATGGACCAGTTTAATGCCTTGCCGCTGATGAAGGTTGAGTCGGGTCAGGGCCTGTTGGCTGAAGTTGACCCGCAAATGCAGTGTGGTGGTTGTGGCTCAAAGGTCAGCGCAGATTTGCTCGCAGAAGTGTTGGGTAACCTGGATATGCCGGTTGCCGAGCTTGATGATGCCGCGCTCTATCGGGCGCCTGCAGGTAAACTCATGTTGCATACGGTAGACGTCTTTAAGGCTTTTATTGAAGATCCTTATTTGTTGGCCAAGATCGCTGTGAATCACGCGGTCAGTGATATCTATGCCATGGGCGGGGAGGCAGTCACAGCGATGGCCATTGTCACAACCCCTTATGCTGCGCCTTCGGCCACGCGTCATCTGTTAGAACAATTAATGCAAGGGGCATGGGAGCAACTCGCAGGTGAGGGCATTAGTCTTGTGGGTGGCCACACCACGGAAGGTGCCGAGTTGTCCGTTGGCTTTGCCGTGAATGGCATCGCGGATGAATCTCGACTGTTAAAAAAATCGGGAATGCGACCCGGTCAAACACTGATACTGACCAAGCCGCTGGGTACCGGCACCTTATTTGCTGCGGATATGCAGCATCAGGCGCGGGGGCATTGGATTGAGGCGGCGTTGCAGGTAATGCTGCAGTCCAATGCAGCGGCGGGCGCCATTTTCGCTGCTTTGAGTGAGCAGGGCACAACGACAGCGTCAGCCTGCACTGATATTACGGGCTTTGGGCTAGCGGGGCATTTGTCAGAAATGATGCAAGCATCGCAGGTCAATGTCAGCCTGGACCTTTTGAGCCTGCCGTTGTTGGCGGGTAGTCTGACCTGTCTGCAGGAGCTGCAGATCACTAGCACGCTGCATGCTGGCAATGAGCGATCAGTGAAGCATATTCAGCCACAAGCTCACCCACACTATGCTATGTTGTTTGATCCGCAGACTGCCGGTGGCTTGCTAGCTGCTGTCGACGCTCACTTGGCGTCGGCGACGATTGAAAAACTGGTCGCGGCAGGCTACTCGAAAGCTTGTATTATTGGCCGAGTCGAGGCCCTTGAAACGAATCTTGAACAGTTGGGACAACCGTTTATCTCAACCCTGATGCATGGAGAACGAAACGATGCCTAGCCCCGTGAGTTACGCCAGCGGTACGAGTCAGCAACCCCTGTTGGGATTGACGATCGGCGCACAGTTTGACGAGATTGTCGCTGCCTATCCAGATCGACCGGCGATTGTCTCGGTTCATCAGGCTATCCGTTTGACCTACGCCGAACTGGCGCAAGCAGTGGATACCTTGGCTCGAGCGCTGATGGCAGTGGGCTTGGGTAAGGGCGATCGCATCGGTATCTGGTCGCCAAATAATGTGGAATGGCTGGTGACCCAATATGCAAGTGCCAAGGTCGGCGCAATTCTGGTGACCATCAACCCGGCTTATCGTGTCCATGAGCTGGATTATGTTTTAAAGCAATCGGGTTGCAAGGCGCTCGTGTTGCAGAATCAATTCAAGACTTCTGACTACGAGGCCATGACGCTATCCCTATGCCCAGAGCTCGATCATTGCGCGGTAGGCAATCTGCAGTCTGAGAAGTTTCCAGACTTGACCACAGTGATTTCTTTGTCCAGTAGCCCTTGTGCCGGGATATTCGACTGGGCTGATTTGCTCAGGACGGCCTCGTCGGTGAGTACTGCACAGTTAACGGCACGCCAAGCCGAGTTGGATATGGACGACCCCATTAATATTCAATATACCAGTGGTACCACAGGCTTCCCCAAGGGGGCCTGCCTCAGTCACCACAATATTTTGAACAATGGCTTCTTCGTCGCTCGAACCATGAATTTTACTGAGCATGATCGTTTGGTGGTGCCGGTGCCTCTGTACCATTGTTTTGGCATGGTGATGGCAAATCTGGGTTGTCTGACCCACGCCGCGTGTCTCATTTATCCCAGCGAGAGTTTTGAGCCAGAAGCGGTGTTACAGGCCGTCCAGGCGGAAGCCGCCACTGCGCTGTATGGCGTGCCGACCATGTTCATCGCAGAACTGGCATTGACTAACTTTTCAACCTTTGATCTCAGTTCGTTGCGAACCGGCGTGATGGCCGGTGCGCCTTGTCCGGTATCGACCATGAATCAGGTCAATACATTGATGCATATGACGGAAGTGGAAATCGCCTATGGCATGACTGAAACCAGTCCTGTCAGTTTTCAGACGCGAACCGATTCGCCCCTCGACAAGCGGGTCAGTACTGTGGGGCTGGTACATCCTCATGTGGAAGTAAAAATTATTGATCAGGACACTGGCAAAACGTGCCCATTGAACCAGATGGGTGAGCTCTGTACCCGTGGCTACAGTGTGATGTTGGGATACTGGCAGAATCCAGAAGCCACTGCTGGGGCGATCGATAGCCGTGGCTGGATGCATACTGGTGACATCGCCGTGATGGACGATGATGGCTATGTGAATATTGTTGGGCGCATCAAAGACATGATTGTTCGGGGTGGTGAGAATGTGTATCCGCGAGAGATCGAAGAGTTCTTAATGACCCATCCGGCGGTAGCCGCGGTCCAGGTGACCGGCGTTCCGGATCCGAAGTACGGTGAGGAGATCGTCGCTTGGGTGGCGCTCAAGGCAGGTCAGCAATTGGAAGATGAAGCGCTTAAGGCATTTTGTCGAGGCACCATTGCGCACTATAAGGTGCCACGCTATGTGCGCTTTACCGATGAATTCCCTATGACAGTGACGGGTAAGGTGCAGAAATTCAAGATGCGCGAAGTCAGTATGCAGGAGCTGGGTCTGCAGGAGCAGCAGACTGCCTGAGGGGTTAGTCGGTGGCATAGTGATCCCGGTTAAAGCACAGCGCGTATTTGGGTGTATACTTCGCGCTCGCGAATCAGCCCGGTGGCGCGGCGGTTTCAATGCGCGAACAAGCCAAGAACAAGACAGCAATAAGACAGGAATCAGGCAGGCCTATGAACGGAATTTTATTGATCAACCTTGGATCGCCGAAAAGCCTCGAGCTCAAGTCAGTGCGGGCCTATCTGAAAGAGTTCTTGTCGGACGACCTAGTGATCGACCTGCCCAAGATTGCCCAGCAATTGTTGGTTAATTTGATTATCGTGCCCTTTCGATCCAGCAAGACCCTGCATGCCTACAGCACCGTATGGACCGATGACGGCTCGCCCCTTATTGCTCGAACGATGGCCATGGCCAAGGCACTGGCGTTGCGAACAGATCAGCCTGTAGAAGTCGCCATGCGCTATCAGGAACCCTCCATTCGAGATGCTCTGGCGCGACTGGTGGCGTTAGGTTGCGATGAGATCAGTGTGTTGCCCCTATACCCGCATTATGCCATGTCCACCTCTCTGACGACCCGTCTTGCAGTCGAGGCCGAGGTTGAGTTGTTACCCGCCAAGCCGAAACTCGCATTCACCGACTCTTTTTATGCTGATGCAGGCTATATCAAGGCGCTTGCAGAGCGAATTAAGGCAGACCTGCCCGCTGACTATGATTACTTGTTGTTCAGTTATCACGGTCTACCGGAGCGGCACCTGGTTAAGACGGATCCGACGGGTAGCCATTGTATGAAGACCGATGATTGCTGTCAGGTGGATTGTGCCGCCCGGCCCTATTGCTATAAGGCACAAGTGCTGCAGACTTCAGCATTATGCGCGCAGTATCTGGATTTACCGGCGGACAAATGGGGAGTCGCCTTTCAGTCTCGCATCGGACCCGGTTGGCTGCAGCCCTTTACCGACGAGGTGGTCAAGGCCTTGCCGAGTGAGGGGCATAAAAACATCGCGGTGGTATGTCCTTCTTTTGTCGCCGATTGTCTGGAGACGCTGGAAGAAGTGAGCCTGCGGGCTCGAGAAGATTTTATCGAAGCCGGCGGCGAACACTTCACCTATATTCCTTGTCTCAACGAAGACAGTCTGTGGATTGATTACTTGGAAAGTTTGTTGGTGCCCTCAGCGTTGAGTCCCAACTAATTCTCTGCTTCTCTGCGCTCTCGCATTCGCTAACATCGCTCGCGCATAATACCTAGCTGTATGGAAATCCGCATGACTGATCTATCTCCCGCATCGCAGAAACGGGTAAAAGCCCTGCGTCCCTTAAGCATGTTGGTGCCGTTTATTGCGCCCTATAAAGGCACCTTGTTGCTGGCAATGATTGCCCTGTTGGTGTCCTCTGCAGCGTTGCTGGCGATGCCCATGGCGGTGCGTAATGTGATTGATCATGGTTTTTCTGCGGCAGATGCAGCGAATGTTAATCGTTACTTCTTTGTGTTGCTGTTGTTTGCACTGATCATCGGCTTTTTTGGCGCAGCCAGAGCCTATTTCGTCAATTGGTTGGGCGAGCGCGTGGTCGCTGATCTTCGGGAACAGGTGTTCCGTCATGTGGTTCGCATGGATCCGACTTTTTTTGACGTCACCCGAGTGGGTGAAGTACTGTCACGGCTCACCGCTGATACGACACTTATTCAGTCCATATCAGGGGTGGGCATCTCGATTGTACTGCGTTCTTCTATTCAGTTTATCGGTGCACTGGCGTTGCTCGCCTATACTAATGTGCAGTTAATGGGGCTATTGGTGGTGGTATTGCCGTTGGTGATAGTGCCAATTCTCTTGATTGGCCGTTGGGTCAGGCGGCTGTCGAAGGACACGCAGGATCGAGTAGCGGACGCCAGCGGTCACGCCGAAGAAATTCTGAATGCGGTAGAAATTGTTCAGGCTTTCACAGCCGAGGAGCTGGAAAGCCAACGCTTTGGCGGCGCGGTAGAGTCGAGTTTTCGCGTCGCGGTCCGCCGCATCCGGGTTCGAGCATTACTCACCACGGTCGGCACCAGTGGTGTCTTTGGCGCTTTGATCTTTGTGCTCTGGGTGGGTGCCAAGGCGGTTTTGGACGGTGAGCTTTCCGGTGGCGAACTGGGTCAGTTCGTGCTTTACGCCATCTTTGTCGGTGCCTCTGCGGCGGCCTTAAGTGAGTTCTGGGGTGAGGTTCAACGTGCCTCTGGGGCGATGGAGCGCATCGCGGAACTGCTGCAGGTG
>DGOD01000177.1 GCA_002389265.1 Gammaproteobacteria bacterium UBA4475 | reverse complement strand
TAATATTTGCTCACCACGAATTTCAATGATGGCCAGCTGTTGCTTAGGACCAAAACTATGCAACGGTGTCACTTTGAAGTTTTGCCCGGCATAGGACTTCGTGCTCGCGCTGACACGCTTCAGCGCGTAAAGGGTTACCCCCAACAGCACCAGCACCAGCAGGATAGGACCCAGCGCAGAAAACCATTCGGTTGAAGGCATCATCTCAGCCACTATAGATTTTTGATTCGCTCTGCAGCGGGTACGACAGAGGTCAAACGGACCCCATATCGCTCGTTGACCAGCACAATTTCGCCCTGGGCTATGAGGGTATTATTGACCAAGAGATCGAGCGGCTCACCCGCAAGGCGGTCCAATTCAACCACGCTACCTTGGGTCAGGCGCATCAAGTCTCTAATTTTGATCGACGTTCTACCCACTTCTACGGAGACCGTCACCGGAATATTCTGGAGCACCTCAGGGTCAATCTTCTTGCTAGGCGCGTCTGTTGTGGCCTGCAGTTCTTCTTCGTTCGACATGGTCAAATCGCTCATATAATGGTTATTGCTTGTTACTTCTTACTTGGGGCAATCGAATTGTTGATTCGAACCGCCGTCTGCGGGCCATTGGCACCGACTTCCGCGGCAAACACGGGGGAGCCCGCAATTTTTATGGTCGCAAAATCAGGCTTATTAAAGTAAATCAGATCCCCTTCCTTAAATTCTCTAATCTTACCCACCGTTGAAATAAACTCGGCTAATTGTACCTCGACAGCCAATTTCGCGTCACCAGCCGCAGAGGTCAGCGACGATCGCCATTCTTGATCGCCCTCATCGCTATCATCGCCAGTCTGCACACGACTGCGGAGCAAGTCACGAATCGGTTTCAGCGTACTGTAAGGATAGACGATGTCTAAGTGGCCTTCGGTTTCATCATCTAGCTCCATTTTAAAGCGGCTCATCACCACAAGATCGGCTTCTTCAGCAATCTGTACAAACTGCGGCGTCACTTCGGCGCTGACCCGCTCACAGTCGACACTCAATATCGGCGCCCAGGCATCTTTGAGAGCGCCAAACACCAGATCCACAAGTATCTGAATAATGCTCGTTTCAGTGGGAGTAAACGCTCTTCCTGGTGGCAATTCACCGATACCTCGACCAAAACCACCAAAGAAATTGTCAAGACAGGAAAAAATGACTGCCGTGTCGATCACAACTAATGAAAATCCACGTAATGGATTGATCCGAATCGTATTAACCGAGAGCGGCGATTTCAGCGGCGATACGTATTCATGAAATCGCATGGTTTTAATTTCAGCGACCTGCACTTTAGGCGTTGTTCGCAACACTTCCACAAGGCCCACGCGGAGTTGACGAATAAAGCGCTCGTTGATCATATCAATCGACGAGACATTGACCCCGAGAGACGTATCCTCACTGGTGAGATCATGTTTCATGACCCGCAGCGATGTATTCAACCCGCTACCCACCTCCAAACTGCCGTCCTCAAGACCTGCAGACAACGCCTGCAACTCTTCCGCACTCAGTAAATTGTCTTGCTCTACCATAACTAACGCCGCTCCGGCACACTGAGTCTAGCTGCCTATTGTATAATGAACTCTGGGAAAAAAACCTTTTCTATGCCGCCAAAGTCTTCATATTCTTCAAGAATAGAGTTCATGGTCAAACGTAGGGTTTCTGCCATCGTTTCTTGAAATTCCGGACTTTTGACATCCGCTTCGGTGACTTTACGCAGATCAACGATCATCGCCGAGCGCAGTGCAATTTGATGCTTTTCAATATTGGCGATCACTTGTTCGTCGTAATGGGTCATGATGCCCACCGACACTTGCATCACTTTTTTTGAATTACCGATGTTTGCGACCAAAGCTTGGGGGATCTGATAATAGTTAGCCACCAGTTTCGTTTGCTTGGGTGTCTCTATTAACTTCGGACCGGCGTCCAACGCCTCTAGCGCAGCGTCATTCGCCTCATCCCCTGCCTTATCCATCTTGGTGAATTCATCTTCAATATCACGGTCTGTTTTGTCGAAGTAACCGGTTAAAAACAAGGTACCACCAATTGCGCCACCTAGCAGCAATAGTATGCCAACGAAGATCAAGACAATTAGTAATATCGGCGATTTCTTTTTTTCTTCAACTTCTGCTTCTTCACTCATAGGTACTCTTCCTGCTTACTCGATTTGTTAAACAAATAAATCCAAACCTTCATTTGCTGTTGTGTCTGGCTCTGGTGACTTGAGGGTTTCCTGGTCTGACTCTGAATTAGTCGTGGCCTCATTCCTACCTCGCCCCTGTCCTTGAGCGCCATTTTCATGACGTCCCTGATGCAATGCTACGTCAATCGAAGATCCCTTGATACCCGCCGCATCTAAACTCTCGTCAAGACGATGAAGCTGACTACCGAGGAACTCCTTAACAGCCGCAGAACTCGTTGAGATTTGCGCCTCTAATCGACCATCGCGCATCTCTAACTGAACATCCAGACTGCCCAATTCTTGCGGGTGGAGTTGTAGGTCAAACCGCCACGCACCACCTCTGATATTAGCCATTAGGCGCTGTGCCACCATCTGTGACAGCTTATCAGGCAAATCTTCAAGCAACACGGCACCCGCAGGTGGCGGTGTCAGCGTCGTACTGGCGACTTCAGTTGCCCTTGGCGCTGAAGGTTGCAGTGTCAGACTTTCGGTAACATGCTCTGCCCCAAGGACAAAAGCCGCACCAGACATCACTGGTCGGTTCAATATCGACTTCTGCGTAACCATGCCGGCATTAGTCAACGACGCTGCAATCGCCACGCCTGGCTCTCGAGTGGGCATCAGACTCCCATCACGCTTCATGCTGGCGTCGGCGCTAAGGTCTTTAACGCTTTCGGCCAGCTTTAGCAGATCCGTCGATTCCGGCGTTACGGCTTCTTTAGCATCAGCAGACGCGCCCTGCTGACTCAAAAAGCGAGCGGGCGTCGCCATGCTCGCCATCTGCCCGGCAACAGACGGCCCAGGCACCGCACCCGCTTGACTCGATGATACTGTCGGTGCTGCCATTGACTCCAAGACAGCCGGCTGCGCTCCTGTGGGCCCACCCGAAACCGGGTTGGTCAAGACTGCCGAGCTCGCGGCGCCTGCCGCAGTGGCTGGCGCTAAGATTCGAGACGCCAGGCCCGCCATTTGACCGGACTGCGCTTGCGTGGTCTGGCCTGCATTCACACCCGCATTCAA
>DGOD01000371.1:5607-6768 GCA_002389265.1 Gammaproteobacteria bacterium UBA4475 | reverse complement strand
GGCAAGACTGTTTTCGATATTCTGTGCTTGACTCCTGCCAATTCGGGCCTGTACCTTGTTTTGCACTAACCCATTCACTCATTACCAAACCGGGAGGCTTTCATGGCCGTAGACAAATTCCCTATCGAAGCTGGACACATCATGATGTTCGCGCGGGCGGTAGGCGATGCGAACGCTATTTATTATGACGAAGACTATGCCAAGACCACGGAGCCAGGAGCGATCATTGCGCCACCGACGTTTGTCCAGTCCAGCGCACAGTTTGATCCAAATTATTTCCTGCGCCCCAAGATTGGTGAAGAGTGGTTCGGCTCAGCCAAGGGCCCAACAGGTATTACTAAACGTGAAACCGGCGGTGGTGGCGGTAGTGGTGGTGGCTTACATGCCGAACAACATTATGTGTATCACCGAACCCCCAAGGCTGGTGACGTATTAACCTCCACCACCAAGCCTGGCAAGTCTTGGGAAAAGGAAGGTAAACGCGGCGGCAAGTTGTCTTTCAGTGAAACCGTCACCGAATACCGCGACCAAAATGGCGAATTAGTCGTCACAGCTACCGGCTTAGGTGTGCGCACCGAACGACCAGCCACCAGCGCCGACGACACAGCCAAGTAAGCACAGGGGAATAAACATGACATTGAAAGCCAGTGATTTAAAAGTGGGCGACACCTACAGCGAAGAAGTTTGCCGTAACCTGTCAAGAACTCAGATCGTTCAGTATGCCGGTGCCTCGGGCGACTATAACCCCCTGCACTCCGATGAGATCTTTACGACTCAGATTGCCGGGTATCCTTCCGTGTTCGCCCATGGCATGTTGACTATGGGCATGACCGGTCGAATGTTAACCAACTATGTGGGCGACGGGCGACTCACCCGCTATGGCGTACGCTTCACTTCCCAGGTGTTCCCTGGTGCAACGTTGACCGCGACCGCGACGATTACCGCCATTCATGAAGAAGCGGGGGTCAAGATCGCCGATATGGATATCGTCACCACCGATGAGGCTGGCACCAAAGTCCTTACCGGTTCTGCCGCTGCTCGCCTCGACTAGATTCACAGCTGCTTTATACCGCTAGAGAATGCCGCTAGAGAATACAGTTAGAGACAGCCAGGAAGGCTAACGGGTAGCGCCACTTCGGCGTTACCCGTTACAATCAGGTC
>DGOD01000371.1:0-5510 GCA_002389265.1 Gammaproteobacteria bacterium UBA4475 | reverse complement strand
GAACGGGCAGCCGCCAGCAAGAAACTGCAGGCCAGCGACGCCGAGGCGCTACTGAGCAGCGCCTCAAAACTCATCGCCATCAAGGGCAAGAAAATCAGCACCTTCAAGGCCGGTAAAGCCATCGACCCGGGCGCCATCGATGCCATGCTCGGGCCAACCGGCAACCTGCGTGCGCCGACAATGCGGGTTGGTAAAACCCTGATCGTCGGGTTTGACCAGGCTGTACTCGAAGCCAATCTGCTTTAGACCCGCCCCGCCCTGGCAATCACGGACAGGTGATTGTCTAGGGCAAACCATTAATCGCGTCGATCACAATACCCTGGGTCAATATCTGAGGTAAGACCTGGGCCTCACCAGTCGCCCCCGCATACAATAGATACAAGGGCACGCCGCTGCGCCCATAGGCTTCCAGCAAACGGGAAATTTCCGCATCCTGGTTGGTCCAGTCCCCTTTCAAATACTCCACGTTCTTGGCTTCAAAGGCCGAGCGCACCGCCTCATGGTTCAACGCCACCGCTTCGTTCACCTTGCAGGTAATACACCAGGCCGCCGTCAGATTCACAAATACCGGACCTGCCGCCCGCAGGCTCGCAAGATTCGCATCAGTATAGGCACTATAAGTCGGCCCCGCGTAAGACTGACTCGGGGCGCTGGCCCTATCTTGGCTCTCACCCCCCGTCGCTGGACCCGCCAACTGAATTGGCAAAGACAGCGCCAACCCGACAAGTATTATCGCCGTTACCATCAACACTCGGCGCCTTAATAACGATCCGCCAAGCTCCCGTACCAGCCAAATCGCAAATACCAGCAGCAGTAAACCACCCAGAATCAATAGCACACCCATGGACCCGGCTTGCTGGGTCAACACCCACACTAACCAGATCGCCGAGGCGTACATGGGGAACGCCAGCAGTTCCTTGAAACGCGCCATCCAGGCGCCCGGCCGCGGCAAGGCACGCAGCAGGGCTGGCGAGTAACACAGCAGCAGATAAGGCGCCGCCATGCCTAACCCCAAGGCGGCGAAGATAGTTAGCGCCACCAGATTCGACTGGGTCAGGGCAAAGCCAATGGCCGAGGCCATAAAGGGCGCCGTGCAGGGTGCCGCGACGATGGTCGCCAGCACACCGGTGAGAAACGAGCCAGAATAACCCTCACGCTGCACCAAAGACTCACCCAGGCCCATCATCCTCGTGCCGATCTCAAAGAAACCTGACAGATTCAAGCCGATCAAGAAAAACAGATACACCAACAAGCCGATCACCCAGGGCGACTGCAACTGAAAGCCCCAACCAATCTGGGCGCCGCCGGCGCGCAAACCAATCAACAAGCCGGCGATCAGGGTAAAGCTCAGCACCACACCTAACAGGTAGACCCAGCCGTGGGCCCTGATTCGTGTTTGATCACCGCCTAGTTGCTGCACCAGCGACAACACCTTGATAGACAACACCGGGAAGACACAGGGCATCAAATTCAGAATCAAACCGCCCACAAAGGCAAACAGGATCGCGGTCCAGATGCCGGTACCCGACGCTACCGGCGCTGTTGCAATGTCGGACCTCGCGGCAGGCTGAATTTCAAAGGCACTGGCCACCACATCTTCGGCGCCATCGAAACCCACGTTTTCATACACAACAATAATGCCGTCCAGGGACGAGGCGGCAGAATAGTCCCAGCCCTGGGCCAGGGTCAGGGTCATGTTGTTATCGGTCAGGTTCAATTGCTGGGCTGCTGGATTTTCAATCACGCCGTCAGTAAACGGGAAATAGTCCACCTTGCGCACCTGCTTGGGGTCGCCACCCAGGGGCACCTGCAGTACCAATTGCTGCCCAACACTGGCCCAGCGAGCGTCCAGATCGATCACCGCTGGCACCTTCTGGCGCGCCGCCAAGAAGACCGCCTGCGAGCTCATATCGATCCCGGCGGCGGTGCCCGTCGGCAGGGTCAAGGTCAGTGTCGTATTCTCTGGAATACAGATATCCGCGCAAACCAGCCAGCGCACCTTAGCCCTCAGCGTCGCGGTGCCGACGACAACATCCGCCGGCGGCGTAATGAGCACCGGATACAGGGCCAGATTGTTATAACCAAAATTCACCAGCGGGCCGTAGGTAATTCGCTCTGGAAACGGCCATTGAATCTCACCGGCGCTGTAACCGGCAGGCAAGTCCCAGGTAATCTCTGTGGGCGCACCCGAGTCTCCCGGATTGCGCCAATAGGTATGCCAGCCCGGTCGAATCTCCTGCCGCAACATCACCCAAAACGGCTTGCCCGCCTCGACCCCGGTGACTTCACTGACCAGGCTCACCTGGACGTTCGGGCCATCTGGCGCACTGAAATCACTGGCCTGCGCACCCGCCATCGTCGCCCCGGCCAGCCACACAGTGACGACCAGTTGTCGTGACAGTTGAGTCGCGCGCTGCAATAACGTCTTTATGCTCATCGATACTTAATCCGCTTAATTCGCTTAGACTTAATGACTGGGATACGGTGTTATGGCCGCATACCCCAAGTAACAGGACCCTTGAGGTCTTCCAACAATGGCTCAACCCAGTCGATCCAGCGACACAAGCGAGCCCGGGTCTGGCGGGGATCGATCAACTCATGCACCGCAAAACTTTCCATCATGGGGAACGGTGAGCGCTGTGCCATCAGCATCTCTTCCAGCTCCAGGCGCTTGGCTTCAGGGTCTGCCGCCTCGGCGATCTCGCGGTGAAACGCAACCGTCACCCCACCCTGCACGGGCAACGCCCCCATCTCATAGGAGGGCCACGCCAGCTTGTAATTATTCGGCGCAAAGTGTGCGGCCGAGGCCACCCCGAAAGACTTGTGAATTGCCACCGTCGCCCAGGGTACCGTCGATTGCACCGCCGCTGCCACCGCACTCATGCCATAACGAATGGTCGCATCCTTCTCGGCATCCGGTCCAATCATAAACCCGGGTTCATCGAGAAAGTTCACAATGGGGATATGGAAGGTATCGCACAGCTCCATCATGCGCTTGGCCTTCTGCGAGCCCGTGGCGCTCATGGCGCCGGCATAATGTTTACAGTCATTGGCGATGATACCCACCACCGCACCATTCAATCGAGCAAAGCCGGTGATCTGGCCCTTGCCATAAAATGGTGAGATCTCGAAGAACGATGCCAAGTCCACGACATGATTAATCAGGTCGCGCATCTTGAAGGGTTTGCGGCCGTCCTTCGGGACGATGGACAACAAGGCCTCTTCAGCCCGGTTGGGATCATCGGTACAGGAAACTCTAGGTGCTAACTGCCATACATTGCGCGGCATATAACTTAAGAACTGTTGCACCTGCTGCAGGGCCTCGGCCTCAGTGTCGGCGACATTATTCACAATGCCACTGCGGGTATGCACCTTCCAGCCGCCCAGCTCTTCCTTCGTCATGCTCACACCCAAGGCGCGTTCTACTAAGGCTGGCCCCGCCACCAGCACCTGGGACGTATGCTTCACCATCACCGAAAAGTGCGACGCCACCAGCCGCCCGGCAGGAAAACCCGCCACCGGCCCCAGCGCTGCCGACACCACGGGCACACAGTTCATGGCCTGGGCAATAATCTTGAATCTGGGTTCTGCGTATACCGGTGACCCCACCGTCTGCGGTCTTGCCCCGCCAGAACCCGCAACACTGCCGCCACCACCTTCCAACAGGCGCACCAGCGGTACTTTAAATTGCACCGCCAGCTCTTCCGCGTAAACACTCTTGCGCAGCCCGGCGCCATTCGGCGAGCCGCCTTTAAGGGTAAAGTCTTCACCGCCCACCGCGACCCGCTGGCCGTTGATCTCACCAAAGCCGATAACATAGTTTGCGGGGCTAAAGTCCGTAATCGTGCCGTCAGGGCCTTTCTCGGCAAAGCCGGCGCCCTCGCCATGTTCTTCAAAGCTGTCAGGCGCCACCAGCATATCAATGCGCTCACGAATCGTGAGGCGGCCCTTGGCATGTTGCAGGGCAACCGCGTCTGTGCCGCCTTGCTGGCGCGCGAGTTCACGGCGTAATTCAATTTCCTGGGCTTCTTTGGACCAACTCATGAATAATTCATCCTGGCATGTCTGAGGATTTATGAGCCTATTCTGGCCCCTAACGCGCACCTTTTATAGCAATTCCCGCCGGTACGTGCCAACCACTCACTGCCCACCCGCTTTTAGGCCTGTTCAAGGGACATAAGATTAGGCACTATTCCTGCTCGGCGTGGTGGTGGTTGCAGCATCTGCTCAGACATTAGCCACTAACCGCTATCAATAGGTTTTACCGCTTTCATTCACAACCAGCCAAACACAGGAGTCAACACCATGGGACGAGTCGAGAACAAGGTCGCACTGATCACCGGAGGCGCCATGGGCATCGGTCGCGCTTGCGCCGAACGTCTCGCCAGCGAAGGCGCCATCATTGTCATCACCGATGTTATTGACGAAGTTGGCATGAGCGCAGTCGACGCCATCACCCGAGCCGGCGGTCAGGCCAGTTATCTGCACCACGATGTCACCAGCGAAGACGAATGGATCAAGATCCTTCAACAAATCCGCCAACTACATGGACGACTCGATATTCTCGTCAACAATGCCGGCATCGCCGTCAGGGCCTCTATCTTTGAGATGACCATGGCCCAGTTCCAAAAGCAAAATGCTGTCAATCTTGATGGCGTGTTTCTCGGCTTGAAGCACGGTATACCCTTTATGGCCGAAAAGGACGGCGGTTCAGTCATCAACGTCTCCTCTGTGGCCGGCCTGATGGCCTCACCGGGTCTGTCGGCCTATGCCATGACCAAAGGCGGTGTGCGCCTGCTGAGCAAGTCGGTGGCCAAGGAGTGTGCGGCCCTGGGCAACGGTGTGCGAGTCAACTCGATTCACCCCGGTATCATCGAGACCGCGATCTGGAATAAGATGGACGCCAACCCCGAGGGTGGCGAGAACCAGGCGGATGTCGAGACAATAGCCGAACTGGCCGTGCCCGGCGGCATCCTTGGCAAGCCGCTAGACATCGCCAATGGGGTGCTTTACCTGGCCTCAGATGACGCACGCTATGTAAATGCCAGTGAGCTGGTAATCGACCATGGCCTATCTGCATAAATAACCTGTGATCCAAACTATCAATAGGTGGATTAAGTATTAGAAAAGACCAATTGATTCTGGTACTTTCCCCTTCTTAAGTAGCACGTTAAATAGCACGACTGGCCGTTTGTTAGCATTTAGTTAGAGATAAAACCTGCTACGTTGGTCACCCATTCATTTACCTATATTTCTTGGGGTTGTTTATGCAAATAGCCGTTCCATCGGAAACACACGCGAACGAACGACGCGTGGCGTTGATTCCCGATGCCGTCAAAAAATTGGTCCGCGCGGGCTTCGATGTTGTCATCGAATCAGGCGCCGGTGTTCACGCTGGCTTTAGCGATGCCGAATATACCGAAGCTGGTGCCACCCTGTCGTCTGACACGGATGCCCTGATCGGCGGCGCCGATATCCTGCTGCGAGTGAACAAACCCGCCCTCGAGGAT
>DGOD01000031.1 GCA_002389265.1 Gammaproteobacteria bacterium UBA4475 | reverse complement strand
CCAGCATGTGTTCTGGTTCTTCGGTCACCCGGAGGTCTACATCATGATCTTGCCGGCGTTTGGTGTTGTCTCTGCGATTATCCCGACGTTTGCCCGTAAGCGCCTGTTCGGCTACGCATCAATGGTTTATGCGACTTCGTCAATTGCCTTTTTGTCTTTCATCGTTTGGGCTCACCACATGTTCACTGTGGGTATGCCTTTAGCGGGCGAGCTTTATTTCATGTATGCCACTATGCTGATCGCGGTACCCACCGGCGTGAAAGTATTCAACTGGATAGCAACAATGTGGCAGGGCTCAATGAGCTTTGAAACGCCCATGCTGTTCGCCATTGCGTTTGTTATTTTGTTCACCATCGGTGGATTGTCGGGACTGATGTTGTCTATAGCGCCAGCTGACTTCCAGTACCAGGACACTTATTTTGTGGTCGCACACTTCCACTATGTCTTGGTGCCAGGTTCGATCTTCTCGATCATGGCTGCAGTATATTACTGGCTGCCAAAATGGACCGGCAACATGTACGACGAGACCTTGGGCAAAACCCACTTCTGGTTATCGTTTGTGGGCGTCAACGTCACCTTCTTTCCACAACACTTTATTGGTCTAGCGGGTATGCCGCGTCGAATTCCTGACTATGCGCTGCAGTTTGCCGACTACAACATGGTGTCCAGTGTCGGCGCATTCTTGTTTGGGTTCTCGCAGCTGTTGTTTTTGTTTATCGTGATTAAATGTATCAAGACAGGCAAGAAAGCAACGGCGCAAGTTTGGGATGGTGCGCACGGTCTGGAATGGACGATTCCATCGCCTGCGCCATACCACACGTTTTCTCATCCGGATGAAGTCGATCTTAAAGAAGCGCACGGTTAACTAGAGCGTAAGGAAAAACACTATGACAGAGTCAGTCCCAAAACCGAGAACCGTCCTGAAGCTGGTGCTAGTTGCCTTCGGTATGTTCGGCTTTGGGTTTGCTCTGGTGCCCTTATATACGGTGTTTTGTGAGATAACCGGTTTGAACGGCAAGACTGGTGATCAATATACGCAGTCAACGGTGGAAACAATTGATAAAGACCGGCTCATAACGATCCAGTTTTTAACCAATAATAACGTCGATATGTCCTGGGACTTTAGGCCTCAGGTGCGTTCGATGAAGGTTCACCCGGGCGAGTTAAATATCACGAATTTTTACGTCAGAAATCCTGCACGTACGACGATGACGGCTCAAGCGGTACCGAGTGTCACGCCGTTTATGGCCGCCACCTATTTACACAAGACCGAATGTTTTTGTTTTGAGCAACAACAACTGGCTGCTGGTGAATCACTGGACATGCCGTTGAGGTTTATAATTGATCGCGACGTGCCTCCAGAGATTGAGACACTCACGTTATCTTACACATTGTTCGATATTACAGAGCAACCCCAGGATCAGCCCGCAGTAGCGGCAGAATAGGCAGACCCGCGCCGAATTTGATGGAGATTAAACATGGCAAATGACGCAACTTACGAATCGTATTACGTCCCCACTGACAGCAAACTGCCTATTTTTGCTTCCTTGGGGATTTTTCTCACCGTGTTTGGCATGGGCAACATGCTCAACGAGATGACGGCCGGGGTTGATAGTTCTTTCGGCACCTGGGTCTTACTTATCGGCGGGTTAGTATTGGCGGCGACCTTGTTTGTCTGGTTCAGTAAGGTGATCGAAGAGAACCAGGCCAAACTTTACAGTGACCAGATGAACCGATCTTACGTTTGGGGCATGAGCTGGTTCATTTTCTCCGAAGTCATGTTCTTTGGCGCTTTCTTTGGTGCGTTGTTTTATGTCCGATTCTTCGTCGTGCCTTGGTTAGGTGGTGAAGGCAACCGAGTCCCCTCTGACTATCTATTCTATCCCGATTTCGTGGGTGCATGGCCGATGGTCGATACGCCGGATCCAACGCGTTTTCCTGGCGCCCTTGAACCCATGGGTTGGTATGGTTTGCCGCTCGTCAATACCGTGCTGCTTGTTAGCTCCAGTTTCACTGTAACCATGGCTCACCATGGCCTAAACGAAGGTAACCGAAGCAAGCTCGTAGGTTGGTTGGCGCTCACTGTAGGACTCGGTATCGCCTTTTTGATCTGTCAGGTACTGGAATATGAACATGCCTACGCAGAACTCGGGTTAACCTTGACCGCGGGTATCTACGGTACGACCTTCTTCATGTTAACGGGTTTCCATGGTGCGCACGTGACCCTGGGTACTTTTATGCTGCTGGTTATGCTGATTCGAGCCATCAAAGGTCATTTCAAGCCGGATGACTGTTTTGGGTTTGAAGCTGCTGCTTGGTACTGGCACTTTGTCGATGTGGTTTGGCTGGGTCTGTTCTTGTTTGTTTACATCCTTGGTAGCTAAGGATTAGACGGCAATAAGAGCGATAGCACTGTAGTAAAAATACTTGCTACAAAAAAGCCTCGCGAATGCGAGGTTTTTTTTTGCCGAGGTGACCAAGACTAGGTCTAGATTTCGGGCCGCTTACACATTCAATGACAGGGTGGACTTGATCAACTAAATCAGACGCTGAGATATCTTCCGGCGAGTTTTGTTCACATGGTCTTAGAGCGCAAGATTTATTGAGTCGCGGTGCGATTATCGGCGTGCCAGGGTGCTGACACACCTAGGTCGCCATTCCAAACGCCATAAACTACGACGCCTAACAACAAAAGGGCCAGCACCACCCTGACCAACAATAGGTTTGCTGTGCGTTTACCACCACGTCCTTGGTCGAGTAGCAGGGTGTAAAACGCGCCGCTTAGCGCCAATATATTGGCAATGAATAACAAGACAATGATGATTTTGATCCACATATAGGTATCGCCACTGGCGCTGTTAAAAGGAGTCAGGGGATTATACTGGTGAAAGCCCAAATGAATAGACCCTTACAATTGAATCTAAACTGGAAGATGAGCGTGTTTTCCTGTGCTTGCTTGGTCAGCTTCATCAGTCTTGGATTCTGGCAGCTCGACCGGACTACCGAAAAAGTCGAACTTCTTAAGCGCAACGAGGCTCGTACCAATCAACCGGCATTACCAGCGGCAGACCTATTGCGGCTCGCCGAAGGCGTCGACGGTCTCCCTGTCACTCTCAGCGGTTACTACCATGATCAGCCTGCGCTCTTGAGAGATAATGTGGTGTTAAACGGGCGAGTTGGCTTCGAAGTATTACAGGTCTTCACCGATAGCGTGACCAACCAGGCTTTTTTGGTTGACCGTGGCTTTGTCCCAATGGCGGCAACTCGTCTTACCAGGCCACAAATTCCTCCCACGGCTCAAGGCAAATTAAACTTGTTTGGCCATGTTTACGTATCAACCGCTAAGGATGAGCAGTTCAGCGCAGCAGAGCTGATGGACGAACTCGGTATTGTCCAAAGCACTAACCCTCAGACTCTTGAGCAGGCCCTCAACATGCCACTCTATCCACATCTGATAAGACTTAATGCGGCAGACCCTTTTGCTCTGCCCCGTTACTGGCTAGTGACGACCGTGTCTCCCGATAAGCACATGGGATACGCGGTGCAATGGTTCTTAATGGCTTTTGCTGTGCTTATCGCATTTGGCTACTTCACCTTAAGATCGCCCGTTCGAGACGAGGAAACTAGATGAATACTGAAGACCAGGATAAAAGTTTGACCGATGTAGCTATGGAGCGCAGGCGTAACCGCAGCAAGCTCGTCGCACTGTTCAGCATCGCCGTCGTGCCCATGATGATTGCCTATGCGATGTTTTTTTATTTCCCTGAGCTAATCCCAGTATCGACCACGAATGAAGGAGAGCTGATACAGCCACCCTTGGCTGTTGCCACTCTCAATCTGGTGGATGCAACGCCCATCCCGCCTGGTGTTTGGACCCTCCTTATCCCCGTCGCTGGCCATTGCGATGAAGTCTGTGTTCAACGACTATACCTAAGCCGCCAAATCGTTATCGGGCTTGGCAAAGATGCAGATCGCGTTCAGCGCGTGGCCCTGCACAGCGAGTCAGCTGACGAACCACTGTTAAGTCTAATTGAAACCGAACATCCAGACCTGCTGAGCTATGACTATGATGCGCTGGCATTAACAAGCGCGCTTGCCAGTCGCTCCTCCCTCGGTGCAATGGACGAGCCAGTCATTTTGCTGATGGATCCAAATGGCAATATCATGATGCTTTATCGATTTGATAAAATTGGCATGCCTTTGCGCAAAGATATCCGTCATCTGCTGAAAATCTCCAACATTGGCTAGAGTTTGGTAGCTCTGCGTGAAAATACCGACTGAAAACATCACCATATTTCGTTACTATGCAGGTCCGTTATGACATTCAAAGAAGCTTTATATCGTGTCTGAAGCCAATAGTTACACCTTAGCGCCGAACAACAGCTGGCGAGACTACCTGGAGATGTGCAAACCCAAGGTCGTTATGCTGATGCTGCTGTGCTCCGTCGCCGGTATGTTTTTGGCGACCCCTGGGATGGTGCCCTGGGACATCTTGTTGTTTGGTAATCTGGGTATTGCCCTGGTTGCAGGCTCGGCCGCTGCACTGAACCACCTGTTGGATTCGAAGATTGATGCCGACATGGCACGTACGCGCAGTCGTCCGGTGGCCCAAGGTCGAGTCACCAATGTTCAAGGCGCTGTATTTGTGGCTGCCACGGGTATTCTTGGTTTCGTTTTGCTGTATGCGCTGGTCAATCCGCTGACTGCTTGGCTGAATTTAGCCTCGTGGGTTGGCTATGGTGTCATTTACACGGCGTACTTGAAGCGTGCGACACCCCAGAATATTGTGATTGGTGGACTGTTCGGTGCTGCGCCACCGTTATTCGGTTGGACAGCTGTGACCAATAGCATTGATGGCGGTGGCTTGCTGCTGGTGTTGATTATTTTCGCGTGGACGCCACCGCATTTTTGGGCGTTGGCGATCGATCGGGTCGACGAGTATCGCAAGGTGGATATTCCTATGTTGCCGGTGACCCATGGTGAGCAGTACACCAAGCTCCATATACTGCTCTATACGATTGTGATGATTTTGGTCACTATCCTGCCTTATTTGATTGGCATGAGTAATCTGTTCTATTTAGTTTCTGCCCTGGCACTTGGTGGCGGTTTTCTATACTGGAGCTTGGTGTTACTAAAAGGCACCAATCGCCGTGCGCCCAGAGAGACCTTTCGCTATTCTATTGTCTATTTGATGCTCTTGTTTTTGGCGCTGCTAATCGATCACTATGCCTTCCCCGTAGATTACATACTGCACCTTAAGTCTGTCTGACACGAGACAGGCTTAATCCATTTTTGCCAACTAGAGTACTTTATGACAAAGGGCATTCGACATACTTTGCTGATCATTGCGGGGTTCATCGCGCTGATCCTTGGCTTGTTCTTGAATAATTTTATGACGCCAAAAAGTTTGAGCGTTATCGAATATCAGGAGTTAGGCTACTTTGGCTTTCCGCAGGCACGGGAGATTAAACCGTTCAGTCTGACGGACCAGAATGGCGAAACTGTTGGTGTCGCAACTCTGAAAGGTCATTGGTCGCTGTTATTTTTTGGCTTCACTTACTGCCCAGATATTTGTCCGACCACGCTCGGCGTGCTTAATCGCGCTGTCAAGAAGATGCAGACTCCGCCGCAAGTCGTGTTGGTGAGTGTTGATCCAGAGCGCGACACGCCGGCTCAGCTAGCCAGCTATTTGGCAGGTTTTAATCCTGATTTTCAGGGTTTTACTGGTAGTTTTGACAGCATTGTTGGGTTTGCGACTAACGTCAACGTCGCTTTCGGCAAGGTCCCGGGTGCAGAGCCTGGGACCTACACCATTGATCACAGTGCGAGTATTGTGGTCGTGGATCCGTTCGGTCGATATGCGGGTTTTATCAAAGCACCTCATCAAGCTGAAAAAATTCAAAAAATTGTCGACTCGTTACAGCGATAATTTGAGTTAGTGTTTATCCCAGCCGTCGCGCGATTCTTAAAAACTCCTCAGGGTCTTTTAGGTGCGCGTCTCCCTCGCCGCTTAGAAACCTTGTTAGAACAAACCTTAAAGCGCCAACTCGCTGAAAGGCGATCAAAGCACCGCGCTCTTCGAGCGTCAATGACCGAACACTTTCATAGCCTGCGATCAAACTGTTTTTTCGCCTGGAATCCATCTGTCCGTTGGAATCGCTGCACCAGTCGTTTACCGTGATCGCCAGATCCTGAATCAGACTATCCTGGCAAGCGTGATAAAAGTCGATAATACCTGTCAAAGTATCGTCGATAAATAATGCATTGTCGCGAAATAAGTCGCCATGAACGATGCCCATGGGTAAGTCCAACGCCTCTAGCTCCTGGTGTTCGGTCAGTATCGCTCTGAGTAAATGTTGATCTGCGGTAGCGAGTCTAGAGCTGAGCTGATCGAGTGTTGCCTTTGCCCAATCAAAATCATAGGGGTTCGATCGGGTGAGCGTGACGCTGCTAGCAGCGGCGTGGAGATTGGCGAGTGCTTGACCGATCTGATGGCATTGCTGATCGTTGACAGTTTGCGGGTGGGCCCCGCTCAGTTTCGGAAACAGCCAGGTTGGTTTGCCGCAAAATATTGTGCTCGACATGCCGTCTAGCGTGCGTTTGGGTGCCGGTACCGGTATGCCTGCGCGCGCAAGCTGGTTCAAGAGCTGACTGAAAAAAGGGGCTTCTTGAAAGCTCAGCCCTTCGTTGATGGTCAGCACATACTCGCTAATCACATCGTCTACTTGCAGGTTAACGAAGTAGTTGGAGTTTTCTATGCCGGTAGTAATTGGCGTGCAAGAGACAAGCTCGCCAAGTTCAAACATGCACAGATAACGGCTTAATGCGGACTCGGAAAAGCTAGTAAAGACAGCCACAGATTACCACTCGAATAACACCCAGCTAGGATAAAGACGTTTGCTATGATCAAGGTCGGTGAAATGCGGTGACCCGTCAGCAGGCACCATATAGTACGGGCTGCCCTTTTTTGGGACAACTTTGATCATCATCAAGATACCGTTAGTGCGGTATTCATAAATCGTGCGATCCTCGCCCACCACAATTTCTACATCGCGACCCTCGCTGGCCGGGTCTGGCAGGGCAATTTCACTCGCTGAAACCGCATAGAAAAAGCTACTGCAGCATAACAACAACACAAGTTGAACTAGGATTGGAAAGTTGCGTGAGTTCACAGTATGGTTCCCCAAAATACCTGAGCGATTCAAGATGAAAGACAACTACCCACTGGTTCTGATTGATGGTTCATCCTACCTTTTCCGTGCCTACCATGCACTACCCAAGTTGATGAGTACCAAGGGCGCCCACACCGGTGCTATCAGAGGTGTCATCAGCATGATCAGGAAGCTGATGGCTGACTATCCCCAGAGCCATATTGCTGTCGTGTTCGATGCCAAGGGTAAGTCTTTCAGAAACACGCTGTATCCTGCCTATAAGGAAAACCGGGCGGCGATGCCCGACGAACTGCGAGAACAAATTCTGCCGATACAGGACATCATTCGAAAAATGGGCCTGCCGCTGCTGATCATCGAGGGGGTTGAGGCGGATGATGTGATTGGCACCTTGGCCGAGGAAGCGACCCGGCGGCAAATGGCCGTGCTAATCTCAACCGGTGATAAGGATATGGCGCAATTGGTCAATCCACACATCACGTTGGTCAACACCATGACGGATACTATGATGGACGAGGCCGGTGTTGAGGAAAAGTTCGGTGTTCGGCCCGATCAAATCATCGACTATTTGGCGCTCGTCGGTGACGCATCTGACAATATCCCAGGCGTGCCTAATTGCGGACCGAAAACGGCAGTCAAATGGCTTGCTGCGCATGCCAGTGTCGAGGGTATTATTAGTCATGCAGATGAGATCAAGGGCAAGGTCGGCGAAAACCTTCGAAATTCCTTAGACACACTGCGTCTGTCCTACCAGTTAGCTACGATCAAGTTGGACGTGGCCCTTGACGTGAAGCCGGAAGAGTTGCTTTTGACGCCACCGGATGTCGAGGGCTTGCGTCAATTGTTTACAGAATATGAGTTCCGGCAGTGGGTGGATGAACTCCGCGGTAATAGTGATTCTGTGCCAATGGAAGAGTCTGCGGGCACAGACTACCAGACGATTCTGAGCCGTGCAGAATTAGCCCGTTGGATTGATATTCTACAAGCTGCGCCGGCCTTTGCTTTCGACACAGAGACCACGAGTCTTGACTATATGCAGGCCGACTTAGTGGGCGTGTCATTCAGTGTTAAGTCTGGTGAGGCGGCCTACATTCCTTTGGCGCATGCTTATCTCGGTGTGCCAGAACAACTGTCTCGAGAGGTGGTACTTGGTGAGTTGCGTGGATTACTAGAGGACCCTAACAAGCAGAAGATCGGGCAGAATCTTAAATATGATATGAGCGTTTTGGCGCGCTATGGCATTGAGCTGCGTGGCATCGCCTTTGACACGATGTTAGAGTCCTATGTGCTGAACTCGGTAGCCACAAGGCATAACATGGATGACCTGGCCTTAAAGTATCTGGGCAAGAGCACGATCGCGTTCGAGGAAGTTGCCGGTAAGGGTGCCAAGCAGATTACCTTCGATCAGGTGGACATCGAGATAGCGTCAAAGTATGCCGCGGAAGATGCTGATATCACTTTGCAATTGCACGAGGCCTTGTGGCCAAAATTGCACGCATTGCCGTCCTTGCAAAGTGTGTTTGAGAAAATCGAATTGCCGTTGGTCAGTGTATTGTCCAGAATTGAGCGTAACGGCGTGCTGTTAGATACGGGTTTACTCAACAGACAAAGCGCCAAACTGAGCCAACGCTTAGAGGAGCTGGAGCGCGACGCTTTTGAGTTGGCGGGAGAACCATTCAATCTAGGTTCGCCGAAGCAACTGCAAACTATCTTTTTTGAAAAGCTGCAATTGCCGGTCAAGAAAAAGACACCCAAAGGTCAGCCGTCAACGGCAGAGGATGTGCTCCAGGAGTTAGCGTTAGACTACCCTTTACCCAAAGTTATTCTCGAATATCGCGGATTGTCTAAATTAAAGTCTACCTATACGGACCAGTTACCTAAACAAGTGAATCCTGGTACCGGACGAATCCATACTTCGTACCACCAGGCAGTGGCTGCTACTGGCCGGTTGTCGAGTACCAACCCCAATCTGCAAAATATACCTATACGAACAGAAGAAGGTCGTCAGGTGCGTAAAGCCTTCATTGCTGCGCCAGGGTATCAGTTGATTGCAGCCGACTATTCGCAAATTGAATTGCGGATCATGGCGCACCTGTCGTCCGATGCGGGTTTGTTGACGGCATTCGCTCAGGGCTTGGATATCCACAAGGCCACTGCGGCTGAAGTTTTTGGCCAAAGCCTTGAGGCCGTGACAGCTGATCAGCGCCGCAGTGCCAAAGCGATTAACTTTGGTTTGATCTATGGTATGTCTGCTTTTGGCCTAGCGCGCCAGCTGGGTATCGGACGTGGTGATGCACAGTCTTATATTGACCTGTATTTTGAACGCTACCCCGGCGTTCTTGATTACATGGATCGAACCAAGGCGCTTGCCGCCGAGCAAGGTTTTGTTGAGACCCTATTTGGTCGACGCCTGTATTTACCAGAGATTAATACTACCAATTTTCAGCGCCGCCAAGGCGCTGAACGTACCGCGATCAATGCGCCGATGCAGGGTTCGGCGGCGGATATTATCAAGCTGGCCATGATCGATGTTGATCGATGGTTGACCACAGATAAGCCCGATGCCCGAATGATCATGCAGGTGCATGACGAATTAGTGCTGGAGGTCAATGCGGATCAGGTCGATGAAGTCGCCGCGATCCTTACCGCTAAGATGAGCCAGGCGGTTGAACTCAAGGTGCCATTGCTGGTGGAGACGGGAGTGGGCCTGAATTGGGAGGAGGCGCATTAGGCGCCCATTGAGACCCGCTCTGGACTGAATGGGGGCTAAACGATAAGCGCAAAAAAATGCTGGCGGCAATCATTTTGGTAATTATTGCGGAGTTATTGAACTTTTCCTGTGGGCACCCGTCTTATTACTGTAACGCGCAAGTCATTGGTAAAGTTGAAGAGCAGTTTTACTGGAGATTTGGATAGTAAAGCTTTTGGTAGTAAAGC
>DGOD01000040.1:10622-18917 GCA_002389265.1 Gammaproteobacteria bacterium UBA4475 | reverse complement strand
ATCCTCGGCATGACTACCGAGGGCGATCGCAATAAGGAATCGCCCTTGAGCCAGATGGGTGGCAAAGGCGTCTTTGTTAAAGAGCTGGAGGTTGCGTTATTGGAAAATCGTGCCGACATTGCGGTTCACTCGATGAAGGACATGCCATCGGTTTTGCCTCCAGGGCTTGAGCTGGCCGCCATGTGTGAGCGCGAGGACCCGCGGGATGCGCTGGTGACAAACCAGTTTGAGTCGTTGGCCGACATGCCTTCGGGCGCACGAATCGGTTCGTCAAGCCTGCGACGACGCCTACAAATTCAGCAGTCCCGGCCCGACCTGGAATATCTGGAGCTGCGTGGCAATGTCGATACCCGCTTACGAAAGCTCGATCAAGGTGATTTTGAGGGTATTATTCTGGCAACGGCAGGTTTGAAGCGCCTGGGTCTGGCAGACAGGATCACGGCCAGTATTGATCCAGGGATTAGCCTGCCCTCCGCGGGGCAAGGTGCCGTGGGTATCGAGTGTCGCGAAGATGCAACGGCAGTTAAGACGCTGCTGGCAGCGATCAATCATATAGACACACAATTCTGCGTGACCTGTGAGCGCATGATCTCCGCTGGCCTGGGTGCGAGTTGTAGTCTACCCATCGCGGCTTTTGCGCAGATGACAGAGGGTCGGATCGAGCTTGCCAGCTATGTGAGCGATATGACCGGTCTGACAGTCCTGCGAGCCAGTCGATCTGGGCCGCGCGAGAGTGGCGTGGAGCTGGCGCGTCAAGTTACTGCGGAGCTGATATCCGGCGGTGCCTTGCGGTTGATCAATCCCGCGTCATGAAGTCGCAGATCGGGCGTCATCGAGAAGGGCTCTTGCTGACCCGGTCCCCAGCTCAAAACCGACGCCTCCTGGATGTGCTTGAATCTCATCGCGCGACAGCGTTGCCTGTGCTGGAACGGCCCTTGCTCGATATCCTGGCGGTCACGCCTGAGTCAGCGGATAAACAAAGAATCCAGCGTCTCGATCAGTATGATCATGTCATCTTTATCAGCCAAAACGCCGTGATCCACGGTGTTTCTCTGTTGGCAGATTACTGGCCCCAGTGGCCCAGCAGTTTGCACTGGTACGGCGTCGGTGCGGTCACGGGAGCGTTGTTAAATAGTCTGGGCATCGTCTGTACAGTCCCGCACAATTATTCTTCTGAGGGGCTGCTTGAGCTGCCTGAGCTACGGGTTGTCAAAGCGCAGAAAGTCTTGATTGTCAGAGGCGCTGGCGGTGGCCGGGAATGGCTTCGCGACGAGTTAATGGCCCGAGGAGCACAGGTCGATTACCTCGAGGTCTACCAGCGCCGGTGGCGTGAATACCCCGAGGGTTTGCTGACGCTCGAGGAGGCGGCAAGCATTTTGATTGTTTTGGCCTACAGTAGCGAGAGCCTAGAGCGCCTGGCAGCGCTGTTGCCGGGGCCGCTGGCGGCCAACTTTCTCATCGTACCGTCCGAGCGCATACAAACGCTGGCAAAGGATATGGGTTTTGGTAAAGTCAGTGTGGTCAGGCCTGATGATGAGGCGATGGCGGCGGAGATTCTTAGAATTTGGGATGCGCCGATTGCAGAGTCTTTGCCGCGAAAATAGGCACCTCACCAGTCATTCAAGTGGTCTGATGAGCGTGACATGATAGATAAATCAGCAAAAGCCGGAGCTAAACCGGAGCAAACTGGATAGACAACGCAATGACGCTTTTACCTGACTGGAACACAAGGACATGAGTGAATCCAAGACTAAACCGACGGAAGCTCCAGCGACTGAGCCGAGCGATGACGGAACAAGATCATCGGGTGGCGTCTCCGGGGTTCTGGGCGTTCTGCTGGCACTGATCGCCATAGGTATGGCGAGTTATCCCATTTACCGACTCCTGCAGCCGCAGCCAGCGCCGGTTATGGATCAGTCTGTACAACAACTAATCCAAGACCAAGCAGCGCAGCAACAGCAGATTAAAACGCTGGGGCAAGAATTACAGGGTCTGACGACCCTCATGAATGATCAGCAACTTGGCGTGGCCGCAGCCGCAGAAAAGGCCAACCAGGCTCGGGCGCAGCTGCGTGAAGAAATGTTGGCGATGGTGGGCACTACCAGCCAAGACTGGTTGATGGCTGAAGTTGAATACCTGTTGCGCCTGGCCAACCAGCGCGTGCTGATGGAGCGGGATCCTCAGGGCGCGATCGCGTTGCTGCGGGCTGCCGATGACATTGTTCGAGACGCGCGGGGTACGACCGGATTTGATTTACGGGAAGCCATCGCCTTAGATCTCGGTCAATTGGAAGCAGTCGCCCGCGTGGATGTAGATGGCGTGTATTTGCAGCTGTCGGTCCTGGCTCGGCAAGTGGGTCAGTTGAGGCAGAAAAAAAGCCAGTTCGAGGTGTCAACGTCGGTGCCTGTATTACCAACAATAACGACACCGACTTGGTCCGAACGGCTCTGGTTAAGGGTGGAAGATGCTGGTCGCCGTCTGGCGACCCTGGTGGACTACCGTCGGGGGGTGACGGCAGTCACACCGATATTGCCTCCCAAAGAAGAGTATTATTTGCGCCAGAATCTGGTGTTGAAATTTCAGCTGGCTGAACTGGCGCTGCTGCGTGGTGATCAGGCTATTTATAGCAATGCGCTTGCCGAGGCCGACCAGTGGATCAAGCAATATTTTGCTCTCGACAATATACAGACTCAAGTGGTCTTAGCGGGCATTGAAAAATTACAGCGCATCGACATCGCCGGGCAGATGCCAGATATTTCTGGTTCCTTGGAGGTGGCGCGGCAGGTGATGGCTAAATTCAGCCAACGGCCCAGCCGAAATAATGACCCGATCGGGTTGCCGAAGATACCGATCGACCCAGTGGGTGCCTCGCAATGAAACGGTCTCTGGTGGTCTTATTGGTGTTGATTGTGGCGGCAGGTTGGCTGGGCACATTGATCGCTGAAGATCCGGGGTACGTGCTGATCACCTATGGCGAGCATAGCGTGCAAACAGGGCTTTGGGTTTTTTTGGCGTTGTTATTGACGTTAGTGACTTTGGGCTACTATGTGATCGGCGGCATAAAATGGCTGCTTGGGACCGGGAGCGTTATGCAACGCTGGCGTGCGGGCTTGAAGCACACCAAATCAATTCAGTTAACGGCTAAAGGTATGGTCTTCTTACAGCAAGGTGCCTGGGATCGCGCCGAAAAATTTCTCGTCGCCGGCGCAGTCCATAATCCAACACCGAGTCAGAATTACATCGCCGCAGCGAAAGCAGCAGATGCCCAAAACCATCTTGAAGATCGAGAGCGCTATTTTCGCCTAGCGTTGGAAGCCAACCCCAAGGCTGAAGGTGCGGTTGCGCTGGCCCAGGCTGAGACTCACCTTGCCCGTGGTGAGTGGCGTAAGACGCTGGCCAGTCTGGAACAGGCGGATCAAAATAAAATTACCCTGGGGCTTCGCAAGCAGGCCCTACTGCAACTTCGAGACTGGCAGAGCCTAGCCGACATCATGCCGGAATTGCGCAAACATGCCGATGATGAAGCAAGTCAGCTACTGTTTGAAAAACAAGTAGCGCGGCAACGTTTAGCGTCTCCGAACAATACGGACGAAAGCCTGGAAATTATCTACAACAGATTGCCAGAGGCGCTGCGTCGGGACCCGGAAATCGTCTTGGATTATTGTCAGTATGTTCGAGACGACAAGCAAACCGAAGCGGTGATTCGGTCAACGATTAAACACCAGTGGGATGATCAATTGGTGGTGATTTATGGCCAGTCTGCTAAAGACATGTTGGCTAAACGAATTAAAACAGCCGAGGGCTGGCAAAAAAATCATCCGGATAGCTGGGCGCTTAATGCCTGTCTTGGCCAGCTTTATGACGGTAACGGGGAGAAAGATCGAGCCAAAGTTGCCTATAATAAAAGTCTGCAAATGCATCCGTCAGTTCTGGCACACGAGCGATTGGCAAAGCTGCTAGCGTTCGATGGCGAATATGCGAAAAGTAGTGATCATCTACGCCAGGCGCTAAAAATCACCCAATCAAGCCACCAGTCTGGCCAATTACGTCACAAATAAGTGCCGTACAGGAAGACCTTTCTCCCATCAGTAGCATGGGTTTAGGTTTGGTTACTGGTCGTTCCCAACTAGGCGTCCCCGACTAGGCGTTCCCGACTAGGTGTTCCCGACTAGGTGTCCCCGACTAGGCGTCCCCCCCAACTACTTTTTGTTTCTTGGTGCGTAGGAGAAAACATCGGAGTACATGTCGTGCGCAGACATGCCGTGTTGAATAAAACGATCAAAGGTCGCATAGACCATGCCAGGACTGCCGGAGACATAGACAACGGTATCTTCTAGGCGGTTGAAATCCTGTACGACGGCATCAGGAAGAAGTCCAGTTCGACCGGTCCATTCAGGTGATTGATCGGGTTCGCTGACCACGGGTATAAACTTAAAATGCTTAAATTGTTGTTCCCAGCTCAAACATAATTCAGTGAGATATAAATCTGCCGCGGAAAGCACGCCCCAATAAAGCCAGATAGAATGCTCGGGATTTCTAGGCAACAAAAATTCGATCATACTCTTCATCTGCGTAATACCAGTGCTGGCACCTATCAGGATCAGATTTTTGTCGATGGGCGTCTCAAGGAAGCAGTCGCCCTTAGGGAGCTCAATGTCTACAGAAACAGCCAGGTCAAGAATTTTCTCGATCTCCACTGAGTCAGCAGAACCTGGTGTAGGCTTGATATGTAGTTCGATCGTGTCCGTAATATCAGGCGAGCTGGCGATAGAAAAAGGACAATGCTTGCCTGATAAGAGGATGTCTAAATATTGCCCGGCTTTGAAACTAATCGTTTCGCCAGCGGGAATTTCCAGAATCACTCGCCGCGTATTGGCGTTATATCTGTCGACACTACGTATTTTGCAGCTCAGGCGTTTCAATTGTTGTTGGGTGTCCAGGAGTTCGCTTAACTACGTTTCATTGAAGCAAAGAACTCTTCATTGCTCTTGGATTTCTTCATGCGCTCCAACATAAACTCGATGGCGGCAACGTCATCCATTTCGTGGAGAATCTTGCGTAATATCCAGGCCTTTTGTAACTCTTCTTCGCTCATCAGCAGGTCTTCTCTTCGAGTTCCTGAGCGCCGAATATTAATAGCGGGGTAGACGCGCTTTTCCGCTATCTTCCGTTCCAGGTGAAGCTCCATGTTGCCGGTGCCTTTGAACTCTTCATAGATGACTTCGTCCATTTTCGAACCCGTATCAATCAGACACGTTGCGATAATGGTTAGGGAGCCGCCTTCTTCGATATTTCGTGCGGCACCAAAAAAGCGTTTTGGTCGCTCTAATGCATGAGCATCAATACCACCAGTCAAAATCTTGCCCGATGCGGGTATGACCGTGTTGTAAGCGCGAGCCAAGCGAGTGATCGAGTCGAGGAGAATCACCACGTCGGTCTTGTGTTCGACCAGCCGTTTAGCTTTTTCAATGACCATTTCACTGACCTGCACATGTCTTGAAGGTGGCTCATCAAATGTGCTGGCAACGACTTCGCCGCGAACCGAGCGCTGCATCTCAGTCACTTCTTCTGGCCGCTCGTCGATCAGTAGAACGATCAGATGGCACTCGGGGTTATTGCGAACAATGGCTTGGGCGATGTTTTGTAGTATTAGCGTCTTACCAGCTTTGGGTGGCGATACAATCAATCCACGCTGGCCTTTGCCGATAGGTGATGTCAGGTCAATAATTCGTGACGTCAGGTCTTCAGTACTGCCATTGCCGGCCTCAAGTCTGAGGGGTTTGTCGGGAAAGAGAGGTGTTAAATTTTCAAACAGAATTTTGTTTTTTGATTGGGCCGGATCGGTGAAATTGATCTGGTCAACCTTGAGTAGCGCGAAATAACGCTCGCTATCTTTGGGTGGTCGGATCTTGCCTGAAACGCTGTCGCCGGTACGCAGATTAAAGCGCCTAATTTGGCTTGGCGACACATAAATATCGTCTGGCCCTGCTAGGTAGGAGCTGTCTGCCGATCGAAGAAAGCCGAAGCCGTCTTGTAAAATTTCCAGTGTCCCATCGCCATAAATGGCTTCGCCACCCTTTGCGTGTTTTCTTAAAATGTTCGCGATAATTTCTTGTTTGCGTGAGCGTCCAAGATTTTCCATGCCCATTTCCTGGGCGATTTCGAGCAACTCTGGAATGGGTTTGGCTTTGAGGTCGGTAAGGTTCATAGGTTCACTTGTTAGGTTGGTCTGATTGTCTGGATGTGCAAAAAAGGACTGCAATTAAGGTCTTGAAGTAGGACATGATTATTGAAATTGCAACTAAGCTTTGCCCAATTGGGCCAGGGAGTTCTCGTATTTTGGATTGTTTAACTAGAAGAGGGCGAGCTTAGAGTGGAATGCTGATGATCTATCGCGTTCCCCGCGCGTGATCCAAAATAAATTGATGCGCTAAAATTGTCGCTTTTAGTGGCTGTTGTCAACTCTTTTTTTTAAAACTGTAGAGCTGCGTTGCAGCGGTTTAGTTCGGTATAACGCCAGACCAGCGTCGAGTGCCAGCTGTCCGGCACTCGTTGGTAGGATAGTTATGCCAGCGCGGCGCTGATTAGATATTGCTATCCAAAAATGCGGTGAGCTGCGACTTTGATAATGCGCCAACTTTAGTCGCCTCCACGGCGCCATTCTTAAACAGCATCAAGGTCGGAATACCACGAATACCGTATTTGGGTGGCGTATCTTCGTTGCTATCAATATCCAGCTTGCAAACCCGTATTTTACCGTCGTATTCGGCAGCGATCTCTTCTAAAACCGGTGCAATCACCTTGCAGGGTCCACACCATTCAGCCCAGTAATCGACTAGGACAGGCACGTCAGATTTTAGAACTTCGGCTTCAAATGTATCATCTGTAACATGACTGATCTCGGACATTTTGTAGGGCTCCCAATAAAAACGAGTGAGGTTGTAACAGGCTTAAAGAGGCGTATCCTAATCTGAGTCTGATATTTTCACAACCAAAACCCGCCTTCTGATGCTGCCCAAGCTCGATTCGAGGCGCCATTATTGAACAGTCAATCAGCACCCTGCTGAGGTGCATCAGCAGAGCGTTAAGGCAGTGAGCTGAGGTTTTATCAGTGGTTTTTGAGTAGCGTTGCGGCCCTAATGGCGAAATAAGTCAAAATAGCGTCTGCGCCGGCTCGCTTCATGCCCAGCAATGATTCCAAAATCACGCTTTCGTCTAACCAGCCATTTTGAATGGCGGCCATGTGCATGGCATATTCACCACTGACCTGATACACCATGGTTGGCACACCAAAGGTGTCTTTAACGCGACGAACAACATCCAGGTAGGGCATGCCCGGCTTGATCATCACCATATCGGCACCCTCGGCAAGATCCAGTTCGACTTCCTGGAGGGCTTCATCGAGGTTGGCAGGATCCATCTGATAGCTGTATTTATCGCCACCGGCGAGATTGGCGGCCGAACCAACGGCATCACGAAAAGGTCCGTAATAGGCGGAAGCGTATTTTGCTGAGTAGGCGAGAATTCGAGTATTCACATGCCCTGCCTGTTCCAGTGCCTGGCGGACTGCGCCGATTCGACCGTCCATCATGTCAGAGGGGGCTATGACGTCGGCGCCAGCATCTGCATGAGATAGTGCCTGCTTGACTAGCGTATCGACAGTGACGTCATTGAGAACATAGCCTTGGCTGTCAAGGATGCCGTCCTGACCATGTACAGTGAAGGGATCCAGCGCCACATCGGTCATGACGCCAAGGTTAGGCACGGCATCCTTGATCGCTCTCACAGCGCGCTGAGCGAGACCGTTGGGGTTAAAGGACTCCTCTCCCCATTCAGATTTTTTGTCCGCCCCGACAACAGGGAACAACGCGATCATGGGGATGCCAAGCTGCTCCACTTGCTGCGCTTCGGCCACCAAAAGGTCAATAGTTTTGCGCTCGACGCCCGGCATGCTGGCGACAGGTTCGGTTGTTTGCTCGCCTTCAATGACGAAGACGGGATAAATCAGGTCGTTGCTGCTTAGCTGATTTTCGCGCATCAAACGCCGAGAGAAATCATCACGGCGCATGCGGCGCATTCGGGTTGCAGGAAACTGTCGGCTCATGGTCTTGTCAGGCTGCTGATGAATAAGAAGTTTATTATAGCGCTGATGTGGATAAGGTACGAGTATCCCGATGTCACCTTGCGCGAGTTTGACAAGGTGTTGGCCCGCGGCGTTTAATCGAATTGTTAGCTGGTCATTGCCAGCACGAAGACTCGAGGGTGAGTATTTGGTAGAGCCTTTGGAAGCTGCAA